>CANETX010000053.1 GCA_947441435.1 Planctomycetaceae bacterium | reverse complement strand
CAAGTCATGGGAGCTGGCAGCGCCCGAAGTGGTCCCGATTCAGGGGTCCCTACGGCGAGGCTGGTGACTGGGACTAAGTCGTAACAAGGTAGCCGTAGGGGAACCTGCGGCTGGATCACCTCCTTTCTAATGGAATATTATTAGACGCACTCGAAGAGCGATCTTCGGGGCGAATTCGTCAACACACTCTCGTTCGCCAATGGGGAAACCCTGCGGTGGAAACTGGCCTGGCAACAGGTCAGGATGGCAATCCAACTGTTCTTTTTCACCGCCCCCGGTCCACGCCGGGGGCGGTGTCTTTTTTGTTGGACCCGCGAAGGCGGGCGCGTGGCGGTGCCATTGAACTTTGACCGAAAGAGGCCCAAGTTGGGCACTTTTCGGTCAAAGTTCAGAGAGATGCTGGGAGATCGAGGGCGGCTCCAGCGTCAGTACTCGACGACCACGATGCCGGGGAGACCCTGAAAGTCGCGGGCGTTGCGGGTCACGAGCGGGCGCGCGTGGCGGGCAGCGGACGCGGCGATCCAGAGATCGTTGTCGCCAATGACGCGGCCGTCGAGCCGTGCTTGACGGCTGAGCCGACTCCAGATCCAGCCAGTCTCTGCGTCCACCTCGAGGATCGTGAAGTGCTTGAGGAATCGGTACGCCGAAGCGCGCCCCGAGTCGGCGAATCCCTCGCTGAGCTCAGCTGCGGCGACGATACTGACTGCGATGGGGGCGTCGCCGAGCGTTGACAGGAAGGCAGCGGCCCGCCCTGGGGTGCGACGCTTGACCTCACGCTCAAGGTCGATCAGGAATGTGGTGTCGGCAATCATGCCTCGCTGCGACGGTCACGGCGGGGACGCGGGTGGTTCTGGGCCTTGTCGAGGCGGTCGAGCTCGCCGTCTTCGGGGAGCCAGAGGCCTGCGCCCTCGGCGAAGAGCTCACGGACTGCGGCGCTGCCACGCGCGGTGGGCGCAATCTCGCTGGAGAGCCGCAGGACCACCTGCGAGAAGGACTCGGTTGGTTGGATCCGGAGCCCACGCAGCGCCTCGTAGGCGCGGAGATCAAGACTAATCGTCTTGTGTGCCATGCATGCACTATAGCGCATGCACAGATCTAGTCAAGCGCCCGTCGATCGTTGGTCCTCCCGTTCTTTGGAAGAAATGGGCCATTGGAGGGCACAATTCTTCCAAAGAACGAGAGAGCGGCGCGCGCTCATACGCTTCGGCGATGCCGTCATTCGCCATGGCCCTTGATCTTGTCGACGACCCCGCGCGCATCGCCGAGTACTGCCGACTTCACGAGCGCATCTGGCCTGAGGTCGCGGCGGGACTGCGTGCACTTGGGCTTCGCAACATGCGGATCTACCGGAGCGGCAGCAGGCTCTTCATGCACTACGACGCCCCTGAGGGATTCGACCCGGCGCGCGACTACCAGTCGTACGCCGCTCAGCCGCGCGTGCAGGAATGGGATGCGCTCATGCGAGGGTTTCAGCGGCGCGCACCGGCCGCGCGCGGGCGCGATTGGTGGACACCGATGGAGTGCGTCTTCGATTTGCAGGCGCAGCAGTAGGCATGCGGCGTTCTCTACCATCTGTTCTCCATGATCCACGCCATTCTTGCGTCATTGGTCTTGGCCGCTGCGCCCGCCGCCACACTCCACGCCGCTTCGCCAGCAGACCGCGCGGCGCTGCTCGCGGCGCAGAAGGCGCGCGTCACCGAGATGGCCAAGGCGCCGAAGGCCTCGCCGCACCTTGCGTTCGTCTCGAACGGCGTCGCGGACTTCTGGACGATCGCCAAGGCCGGCGCGCTTGCTGCGGGTCGGGACCTCAAGTGTCAGGTCACGGTCGAGTTCCCCGGCGCGGGCCTGAGCGACCAGAAGCGGATGCTCGAGGACCTCGTGACCCGAGGCATCGACGGCGTCTCCGTGAGCCCGATCGACCCGAAGAACCAGCGCGAGGTGCTCGACCTCATCGCGGAGCGCTCTCTCCTGATCACGAACGACTCGGACGCCCCGGAGGCGCCGAGGCTCGCCTATATCGGGATGGACAACTACCTCGCTGGGCGCAAGTGCGGCGAGCTCGCGCGCGCGGGGCTTCCCGGCGGCGGCGAGGTCGCGATCTTCATTGGTCGGCTTGAGCAGGACAACGCGAAGCGGCGCTGGCAGGGATTCGTCGATGGGCTGCTGGGCCGCTCAGTCGACGCGACGCGACGCGATGACCACACGAAACCGTTCACTGAGGCCGGCTACACGATTCTCGGTACCTGGACCGACTCGTTCGACCGGGCGAAGGCGAAGGCGAATGTCGAAGATGTGATGACGCGCAATCCGGGGCTCGACCTCGTGACGGGCTTGTTCGAATACAACTCGGTGCTCGCGCTAGAAGTCTTCAAGCAGGCGGGGAAGGCGGGGACGATCAAGATCGCCGGATTCGACGAGGGCGCCGAAGTCATCGAGGGGATCCGCGAGGGCAGCGTCCTCGGGACCGTTGTGCAGGACCCGTATGGCTACGGCTACCAGAGCATCGTGCTCCTTCACGCGCTGACGCAGGGCAAGCTCGAAGCGTTGCCGGCGTCGGGTGAGATTGCGATCCCAGCGCGCACGATCACGAAGGAAAATGTGGATGCATTCTGGAGCGACCTGAAGGCGAAGCTGGCTGCGGGGAAGGCCGTGAAGTAGACCGACCGACGCATGCCCACCGTTCCTGCAACGCTGGCATCTCCCGCGCTCGTGTTGCGCGCGTGTGGGGTCTCGCGGCGGTACGCCGGTGTGCAGGCGCTTGATGGCGTCTCGGTGGAGATCCGCGCGGGCGAGGTGCTCGCGGTCGTCGGTGAGAACGGCGCGGGAAAGAGCACGCTGATGAAGATCATCGGCGGGATCGTCGCGCCGAGTGCGGGGCATCTTGAGGAGATTGGTGCGGATGGCGCGGCGCGCGTGATGCGGCTGCGCGGTGCTGCCGAAGCTGCTCGCGCGGGGATCGCGCTCGTGCACCAGGAAGTCAATCTCGCCGAGGATCTTGACCTGACGGGGGTCGTGCTGCTCGGGGGAGAGATTCACAAGATGGGATGGCTCGACCGTGCGGCGATGGATGCGCGTGCGCGGGTTGCGCTGCTGCGGGTCGGGCTTGAGATGGACCCACGCACGGTGTGCGGGTCGCTTCCGATCGCGGCGCGGCAGCTGGTGGAGATCGCGCGAGCGCTCGCGACGAATGCGCGAGTGCTCGTGCTCGACGAACCGACGAGCAGCCTCTCGTCTCACGAGACGGACCGGTTGCTCCGGATCCTCGGGGAGTTGCGTCGTGATGGAGTTGCCGTGGTTTTCGTGTCGCACCGGCTCGATGAGGTCATGCGGATCGCCGATCGCGTCATCGTCCTCCGTGACGGGAAGCTGCGCGGGGAATTGCATCGTGGAGCGTGGAGTCGCGCCGAGATCGAACGATTGATGGTGGGGCGCGAGGTGCCCGCGCGGCAGCCGCTGGTTCAGGTGGCGGACGCGCCGGTGCGACTTGAATTGCGCGAGGTCGTCACGCGCCACAGGCGGCAGCGACCGGTGTCACTGAGCGTGCGTCGCGGCGAGATCGTGGCGCTCGCGGGGCTCGTCGGGGCGGGGCGGACGGAACTCCTCGCGGCGATCGCGGGGTGCAGCCTGCACGACGGGACCGTGATGCTCGATGGGGCTGCGGTGCCGGCGGGATGTCCCGCGCGCGTGCGCCATGGGATCGCGATGCTCCCCGAAGATCGCGCGCGCGACGGGCTGCTCTACGAGGAGTCTGCAGGCCGCAACATTTCGCTGGCGTGGATCGGTGTGCGGTCGTACTTCGGACTGGTGCGCCGACGCGCGGAAGCGGCGATGGTCGATGAGGCGATCGCGCGAACGCAATTGCGCCCCGCACAGGCGCAGCGACTTGTGCGGACGCTGAGCGGCGGCAACCAGCAGAAGGCGATCCTCGGGCGGCTGCTGGGGATCTCGCCGAAGGTGCTGCTCCTTGACGAGCCGACGCGTGGCGTCGATGTCGGGGCGCGCGCGGAGATCCACGAAGCGATCCGTGGAGCGGCGGCGGGGGGGGCGGCGGTGCTCGTTGCCAGCAGCGAAATGGAGGAGGTACTGCTCCTCGCGCACCGAATCGTGGTGCTGCACGACGGCGCGATCGTCGGAGAGTTGTCCGCGTCCGCGGCGACCGAAGAAGCGATCCTGCGCCTGGCAACCGGCGGCGCGCGTGGCGCAGCGGAGGCCGCATGAGGAAGCAGTGGGGACTGCTGGCGGTGTTCTTCGGCGTGGCGCTCGTTGCTTCAGTGTTCGGGAGCAATTTCCTCAGCGGCTACAACCTTGAAAACCTGACCAATCGCACCGCGTTGTTCTCGATTCTCGCCCTGGGGGCCGGAATCGTGATCGCGGTGGGGGGGATCGACCTCTCCATCGGTTCGGTGGTGTGCCTGTGCGGGATCGCGACGCCGTGGCTCCTCGTCGAGCATGGCTGGCCCGCGTGGCAGGTCGTGCCTGTCGTACTGGGGATGGCCGCGGCGATCGGCCTCATGCATGGATTGCTCATCACGAAGCTCAGGCTGCAGCCATTTCTCGTGACGCTCTGCGGGCTGCTGCTCTACAGAGGGCTGGCGCGGTGGGTGACGGGGGATCAGTCGCAGGGATTCGCGGGGGAGTTCGACGGACTGCGCTCGCTCGCGCTTGGGCGGATCCCCGTGCCGTTCATCGAGGGATATCGCATTCCCGCGACGGTGATCCCGCTGGCTGTGCTCGCCGTCGGAACTTCACTCGTCCTGACCAGGACGGTCTGGGGGCGCTGGTTGCTCGCGACAGGGAGCAATGAGAGCGCCGCCCGCATCAGCGGCGTGCCGACGCAGCGGTTGACCATCGCCGCGTATGTGGCGTGCAGCCTCCTGGCGGGACTTGGCGGGATGCTCTTCATCTTCGACATCGGGAGCGCGCAGCCCTCGGACTTCGGCAACTTTTATGAGCTCTACGCGATCGCCGCCGCGGTGCTCGGCGGGTGCAGCTTGCGCGGCGGCCGCGCAAGCGTCGGCGGGATCGTCCTTGGCACGGCGACGCTGCAGGTGTTGAGGAACGCGATCATCCTGCTGGGGCTGTCATCGCAACTTGAGTTCGCGGTCATCGGCGCGGTGCTGCTCCTAGGGATGACCGCCGACGAACTGCTCCTGCGCTGGCGCGAGCGCCGCGCGGAACGACGCGCGCCCTCCGGCTGAACGGCGCGCGGATAGTCGCCGCCGTTGGTGCCCCAGGTGCCCAGCACGGCGGAGAGGTCGATCGAGTCGATGGTGCCGTTCACGATGATGTCGGCAGGGCAGGGGCAGGGTGGTCCCTGCTCGCAGCAGTCGGGGATATTGTTGGCGTTCGCGTCGTCGAGTTCGCCGGCCAGGATCTGGCCGTAGTCAACGACGCCGTCGGCGTTGCAATCGGCGGACCATTCGACGATCGAGCCGGTCGTAGAGTCTGTTTGGCCTGCTTGAATGTCGTTGAATTCGAAGCGTGTTGGGTTGAGTATGCGAGCGTACGTGAGGCGATCTTGGTTTCCGCAGCAGTTCTCCATCGCGCAGAGTGTCGGCGCGCACAGGAGCGGCTGCCCGTCGATCCAAGACCATCCGCCGAGAGGTTCGACGGCACCCACCGCTTGGACGCCACCGATGTGTGGGCCCCATCCCTGTGCGTAAAAGAGCGATGGATTTGGAGCCAAGAGATGAGAGGCGATCCACTCGTGCTCGGTAGTCGAGTTCACGCAAGCGAGCTGTCCCCCGATCGCGGTGGCTGCGGTGTTGTGTGAATTCCATGAACCCGCGCCGGCCCTGATGCCATACCAATGCCCACTGCCGCCATCTTCGACGCGCCACTGGACTGCTTGTTGGGCGTTGGCAGATTCGCCGATGAACGCGGCGGACAGGGCGAGCGCAGCCGCGCTGGTGGTGGTGATCGCCGCGAGGGACTGGGGGTACTTCATTGGTGAGTCTCCGGAGTAGGTGCCTACAGATCCACCAACCGAAGAGGTGTGTAGGGAATCCGCTGGCCTGCCCCCGACGGCACTTGGCTCCCGCGACGCAAACATGTATCCGACGACCCCTCCGAGAGTCACCGCCCCCGCGATCGCGCCCACGAGCGGCCGTCGCATGCGCCTTGGGCCGACCCGCGCAGCGGGGGAGGCGCTCCCGACGATCCCCGCGCATCCCGTCCCGCCGAGCGCCCCGAACGCGCGGCGAAGTTGCGGCGCGCCGAGTGCGCTCACTCCGCGTCCCCGGTGCTCAATGCGATCAACTCCGCCACGGCCTCGTCGAGATCGCCTGTGCGCACCCCCTCGACGCGCAGGAGTTCGCGGATGTTGTCGCGCATCATCTCCGAGACGCGCCGCACCGCGTTCACCGACTGGCTGCGCGTGATGCCCAACTGCGCGGCGATCGCGGCATGCTCAAGTCCGTCGACGACATGCAGCCGGAACGCGTCGTAGTCGGCGGCGCGCTCGCGAGTCTCACACGCGGCGCGTGCGAGTTCGTGCGCCTCATTCGCGATCGCGAGTGCCCACGCGCGGTCGAAGGCGCGCTCCGCGGTCTCGCCCGGCGCGCTCAGCGGCGCGGTCGCCTGGTCGCTACGCAGCCGCGAGGCATCGCGCGTTCGATCGCGTCGAAGTCCGCGGCAATGCAGCGAGATCGCGTTCATCAGCCAGCGGCGCAGGGTGATGCCGGTGATCGCACAGCGGCGCGTGGTAGCGGGCCATGATGAACGCGCAGAGCTCGCGGTGCGCCGCAGTCGCGGCCGCCGTGTCGGGGGCGGACTCGATGGTCGTCAGGTGCTCCTCGATCCATGTGCGATGGGTCGAAGGGAAGAGGTCGACAGGCTGCCCGGCGCCGGAAGGCATTCGAACAGCGTAGCGCTGGGCGATCCACTCGTTCTTTGGAAGGATTGCGCCCGCGGAGGGCACAATTTGTCCAAAGAACGAGGGGCGGGGTGCGACGGGTCGCAGGGATGGGGTAATACTGGGGGTGATGACTCGATGCACGCCTTCGTCGGGAACCCGCCTCGCGAACTTCTTCGCTCTCGCCCTGGCCCTCGGCGTCGCGACCGCTGTCGCGCACGCGCAGACGCTGACCACCGTGAGCGTCGCCACCGGCCTCACGAAGCCGATACAGGTCGCATCGCCGGTCGGCGACACGTCGCGCCTCTTCGTCATCGAGCAGCGCGGGATCGTCAAGCTCATCAAGAACGGCGTGCTGCTCGCGACGCCCTTCTTGAACATCGACTCGGCCGTTCCTGAGCAGACCTACTCGGGGCTCTTCGGGATCGCGTTCCACCCGGACTACGCCACCAACGGTCGGTTCTTCCTCCACCACACGACGGGCGCGACATCGGCCATCGTCGTGTGGATCGTCGAGTACACGCGCAGCGCGACGAACCCCGACCTCGCAGACGCGGCGAGCCGCCGGGTCATCATGCGCATCGCCACGCCATCGACGCAGGGCTACCACTTGGGTGGCACGCTCCTCTTCGGCGCGGACGGCTACATGTACATCCCGCTCGGCGATGGCGGCTACACGGGTGACGCCGGCGGCGGCCAGCGCAGCCAATCGATGTCCTTCCTCTGGGGAAAGATCCTGCGCATTGACATCGATGGCGACGACTTTCCCGCCGACGCGAGTTCGAACTACGCGATCCCGCCGACGAACCCGTATGTCGGTGGCGCGAGCGCGACGGACGATCCGATCATCGCCAAGGGTCTGCGCAATCCCTTTCGGTGCGCGTTCGACCCCGTGACCGGCAAGATCTGGATCGGCGATGTTGGCGGCACGGCCCGCGAGGAGATCGATGTCTTCGATCCCGCCACCGAGTTCGGTGCGAATTTTGCGTGGAACTGCGTCGAAGGGACGCTCTGTACGACGAACGCGAACTGCGCGTGCCCGTCCTCGGCTCTCAAGGCGCCGCTCTACGAGTACACGCATTCACTGGGGCTCTCGATCACCGGCGGCGCCGTCTACCGAGGCTGCGCGATCCCCGCGCTTGAAGGGCAGTACCTCTACGCCGACTATCAGAACTCGAAGGCGTGGCGGATGAATCTCGCGACGGGTTCGCCCGTCGTCACCGACATCACGACGCAGCTCGCTCCGGTCAGCGGTCCAACATGCATCGGCCCCGACGCAGCAGGGGAGCTCTTCATCGTCAATCACACCGCGGGCACCGTACGGCGAATCACCTCGAACCCCGCGCCGCCCGACTCCGACGGCGACGGCACTCCCGACTCGTGTGAAGTGCGACCGGCGGACATCAACGGCGATGGCGTCGTGACGGCGGCGGATCTCTCCGCCGTCCTCGCGGGCTGGGGCGCTCCGGGTCCCACGGACATCAATGGCGACGGCACGACGGATTCCCTCGACATCGGCGTCGTGCTGGCCGATTGGGGTTGAGCGGACACGCGCGCCGTCGCACTCTCGCGGTCCCCGCTCACGCTCCGGCTCCTCCTACTGCCACGGCACGCCGAATGGATCATCGAGCGCCATCAGGAGCGGGCTCTGTTCGCCCTCGGCCGCGATGATCGCGTCGCGCAACTCGGCATGTTCACGAGCCGCGTCGGTTGCTTCGAGCTGCGCAATGTCGTGCTTCGTCCATCCAGCAGCGAGGCCGATCGACGATCGCGCCTCCGCGAGCGCCTCGCGCCGCGCGTACGCGTGCCAGACACGCGCGGCGAGCGCGAGCCGGTGCCCATCGCCGTACACCTTGCTCGCATCGGGAATGAGGCTCCCGCCGTACTCGATCGCGCGCAGCCAGTACTCGCGCAGACCGGGGGGCGCGTCCGCGGGAATCCAGTCGGGATCGGTTCCCGCTGTCCACCGTTGATTGGCCTCAGCCGTGGCGCCCACATAGAAGCTGTGCAATCGGCAGCGCCAGCGGATGACCCTCGGGTCGTAGGCGCCGAACTGCCTTGCCGCGGCATCAACGAGCGGGGGATACTGCCGGAGCAGCTCTCCCCAGTTGTTGATCTCAGCCTTGCGCAGCAGGTATCCCCAGCGCATCGCCGAGTCCATCGGAAGCGAGAGGATGGTCGGCTCGAGCCACCGTTCGAAGTCCTCGAAGTCCGTCCCGTCCGGCCATGCAGTGCGGGATCGCCACAGGGAGTAGGCGCACTCGGTCGCGGTCGGATGGTCGAGTGCATCGTGAGCATTGAGGAGCGCGAGTGCTTGCCGGAAGAACTGCTGCGCCTCCGGTCGTGGCAGGGTCGATGGCACGACTCCGAGGCGTCGATTGAGGTGCGCCTCGTGCGCGAGGCCGCATCGAGGACCTCGATGGCACGCACGGGCAGCGCAAGATCCGTCCACGCCCTGCCGAGGATCGCCGCAACTTCGGCAGTGGCGATGGGGTCTCTCTCGGCGATCGACTGTAGGAACGAATCGGTGGTGCGCTCAAGGAGGTCCGTCAGCATCTGACGGTCTCGTCCCAGGGCGACGCTGGTGCCGATCCCGCCGAAAGTGCTCTCAAGGACTCGGCGGACATCCTGCGACCGTGCAGCAGCGAGCTCCGCCCGAGTCGATTGCCTCTGCGCTTCGATCGAGTTGATCACCGCGACGGCACCAAGCGCGGTGAACCCAACGACGGCGACTGCAAGGACCGCCGTCGCAAGCCTGTGGCGGCGGCTCAGGCGACCCAATACATAGAGCGGACCCGCGCTCCGGGCAGTGATCGGCTCATGCCGCAGAAATCTCCCGACATCATCGGCGAGGGCCGCGGCGCTTTGATATCGCAGGTGCGCTTCCGGCATCGTCGCCTTGCACGCGATCGTGTCGAGATCCCCCTTGACGCGCCGCGTGAGGGCAGCGGGCAGTCGCTTCGCCTCTCGACTGGGCTAGAGCGAGTGCCTCCGCGCGATCGCGCACCGCTGCAACACGCACGAGAGTGGACAGCGCGATCCGCGTGCCATCATGCACCGCTGGCTCTGACCCCGTCAGGAGTTGCTCAAGCACGATGCCAAGCGAGTAGACATCGCTCCGGGCGTCGGTGGTGCCATCGGTGCTTTGCTGCTCCGGCGCCATGAACGCGGGGGTGCCCAGCCGACCGCGATGCGCAGTCTGCGTGCGCAGGGTGGGCGTGTCGCCCTCGATCGCGCGCGCGATGCCGAAGTCGATGAGTCGCACGGTGCGGGTGCCGTCGGGTTCGTTCACGAGCAAGATGTTGCTCGGCTTGAGATCGCGGTGGATGACGCCGCGGACATGTGCGGCGTGAACGCCTTCGCACACGGCCACGAAGAGTCGGAGCCGGTCGGCAATCGGAAGCCCAAGCGCATCACACTCCGTCGTCAGCGCGCCGCCATCGAACAGCGGCATCGCGAACCATGGCCGCCCATCGTCCGTACGCCCCGCATCGAGGATGGGGGCGATCGCAGGGTGGTCGAGCCGGCCGAGCAATTGTTCTTCAAGGGCGAAGCGCGCGAGGATGTCATCGGTGTCGAGCCCGCGCTTCAAGATCTTGAGGGCAACGCGTCGGGAAATGGGCGGGTCGGAGACCGCGGCGTGAATCACCCCGTACGCCCCCTCGCCAATCTCGTGAAGGAGCGTGTATCGCCCGCAGCGCTTGACTCCAGCCGCCGCACGATTGACCCGTTCACCGAGTCGCGCAAGTTGCGCCTCGAGGTCACCCCCCTCGCGCGGGTGTGGACGCGGCGCGTTCACCGCTGCGCTCCGGGTTCGCGATTCGAGGGTCCGCTCAGCGCACGCGCGAGCGCAGTTCGTCCCGCGTCCAAGTCCCTGTACGCGCTCCGGATGCTGATTCCGACCAGAGTTGCCGTCCGCTCAATTGGGATCCCTGCGACGAGATGGAGAGTGACAACCTCCATTTGCCGTGGCTCGCGAGAGGCCAGCTCCTCCATCGCACTCAGGAGCGGATCCCCCACGAGGAGTGGATCGACGGGCGAATCACCCGTGGCGGCTGAGGCTCGGCCATTCGACTTCGCTGCGCCACTGTTGCCCTCGAGCGGGATGCCACGCTTCCCGGAGCCGCGCTTGAGCCGCAGTCGGTGTCGCGCCTCGTCCGCGACGGCCCGCGTCATGAAGACGATTGCGAGGCCGCGGAACTGTTCGATGGAAACGGGTGCCGTGCGTTGCGAAAGCATTCGGAGAGTCATCTCGGCGACGAGACTCGTCGGGCTCATCTTCTTGTCCACCGTCCGGTCTCGTAGCGTGCGCTCGGCGATCCGCCGCAGCGCGAGGTAGTTCTCCTCGATGAGTTTCGCGAAGGTCGGGGTCGCCGCCTTGGGATGTGACTTCTGCCGCACCATCGTGGTAACGGAAGACGCGTCAACTGGCGCGAACTCTGCCATCGACTCCACGGACGGGGATGTCAAACGCTCGTTGTGTCCCACAGAAAGACCCCGCGATGATCCTACTCCCGGGCGGGCTATCCTCTCTTGTGATGAACCGTCGAACTTTCATCGAGAGCGTGCCTGCCGGGGTCGCCGCAGCGGCCGCGCTGGCGGGCCTTGCGCGTGGCACCTCCGCTTCGCCGCAAGGGTCAGCCGCGACGACTGCACCAACTGGCACTCCTGGCGGCTTCAAGCACTCCGTCTGCCGGTGGTGCTATGGGTCGATGGACGTTCGTGCGCTTGCGAAGGCGGCGAAGGCAATGGGCATCTCGTCGGTCGAACTCCTCAACGAGCCCGACTGGAAGATCGTCCAAGAAGAAGGCCTCACCTGCGCGGTCGCCAACGGTCCCACCTCGATCGGCCCGGGCTTCAATCGCCCAGACAAGCACGACGAGATCATCAAGAACGCCGAGGCACTGCTTCCCAAGATTCAGGCGGCGGGACTTCCCATGATGATCGTCTTCTCGGGCAACCGCAGCGGTCGCAGCGATGAAGAGGGAATGCAGAACAGCGTCACGGCGCTCAAGCGCATGATGCCATTGGCCGAAGCGGCGAACGTCACGGTCGTGATGGAACTCTTCAACTCCAAGGTCGACCACAAGGACTATCTCGCCGACAGGACGCACTGGGGGGTCGAGCTCGTCAAGCGCGTCGCGAGCGATCGGTTCCGGCTCCTCTACGACATCTATCACATGCAGATCATGGAAGGTGATGTCATTCGCACGATCCAGGACAATCACTGGGCGATCAACCACTATCACACCGGCGGCGTCCCCGGCCGCGCGGAGATCGACTCGACTCAGGAACTGAACTACCCCGCGATCTGTCGGGCGATCAATGCCACGGGCTTCACCGGATTCGTGGCCCAAGAGTTCATCCCCCGGAGCGGCGATCCGGTGAAGTCGCTCGCCGAGTCGATCAAGATCTGCACGGT
>CANETX010000052.1 GCA_947441435.1 Planctomycetaceae bacterium | reverse complement strand
TCGTCGGGCTTTCACGATCGTCGAACTGCTCGTCGTCATCGCCATCATCTCCGTCCTGCTTGGGCTGCTGGCATCAGGGATCGGCAGCGCCATCATGGGAGGCAAGAAGACCAAGGAGTTGAATCGGCTCAAGCAGGTGATGACGGCGTGGACCCTCTACTCGGGCCAGTACGAGGATCAGTTGCTTCCGGGATTCCTTGATCCGAACGTACAGACGACGTGGGGAGTCCACTACCGCAACCACGCGGGCAACGATCTGGATCAGGGGCTCTGCCAGACGTATGTGTGGCGGCTCCTCCCATTCCTTGACTACAACTATGAAGCGGTGCTCGGCTATCGCGAGGCGGATGAGGAGGAAGTGGACGACTCGGTGTACGAGTTGTCGGACCCTCCGGTGACGATGCCGGGGACGCTCGCGGGCGTGGATTCGCTCGCGGGTTCGGGCACGGCCTTGCAGCCTGCGTTCGGCTACAACGCCTACTACTGCGGCGGCTGGTGGACGATGCAGGGCGGCGTCGCGACGCTCACCTTCGGCGATGGAACGTGGCAGGACGTGGGAGGCGCGACGGTTCGCGGCCGCCTCGTCGCGCGAACCATGGGGAACATCTCCAAGCCAAGCGAGTTCGTCGTCTTCAGCGCGAGCGCCTACTTGAGCGCGGGGGACTACAACGAATTCCACGATTTCCAACCGGGTGCGGCGTGGTGCGTTCCGAGTCGACTCGGACCCACCGATGTCTGGGGGATTGGTGGGGCGACCATGCAGGATGTCGGCGGAATCGCGATGGCCAATGGGTCGCTCAGCGATCCGATGGCACTCCTCCTCGCGCCGACACCGGCGCCCAAGGGGGATGCGGGATTCCTTCAGGTGGAGACGGCACAAGCAGTGCCGTTCGCACGGTTCGGCGACACCATCTCGATCGGCATGGGCGACGGCAGCGTCAATTCCTCCGGGCTGCGCGAGCTGATGGACATCCAGCGCTGGGTCCCCTGCGCCAACCACCCCGCGTTCACGCACGCACCCTGATCGATCCGCGCTACGAGCGAGCCGTCGAAAGCGTGATGCTCGCGATCGTCACGTCGTCGATGTACTTGGTCCCCTGTGCGAAGTCCTTGAGGAGCTTCGCGACCCGCTCGACATCTTCTTGACAGGAGGTGCTGCCCGCGAGTGCGGCCCCCGTCCGATCCTTCCCCAGCATCTCGCCTGCCTCGTTCGTCTGCTCGGCGACGCCGTCGCTGAACAGGAGCAGTCGGTCCCCTTCAGCGAGCGAAATCCGGTTGCGCTCGTACTCGAAGTCTTCGACAACGCCGATGGGCACGCCACCGACCACCGTCGCGTCCTTCACCGATCCGTCGGCCCCAAGGATGAAGAAGTACCCGTGGCCGGCATCGAACATCGACAAGGTGCGCGAGTCACGGTCGAATTCGGCGAGAGCAAAGGTCGCGAACTGCCCGGACACCGCGCGCGAGGCGACGAAATTCGACAGATCCACGAGCGCCCGGTCGAGGACCGTGCCCCCTGAGAGGCTTGCCTCGAGATAGGCGGTGATCGCCGCCATCAACAGGCCAGGGCCAAGTCCCTTGCCGCTCACGTCGCCAAGGAAGACTGCCGATGTCGGTCCGGTCTTGAAGGACTTGACTCCCCAGATATCCCCTGCCACCACGGCACCGGGAATGCTGACCATCTTCCACGCGATCACGCCATTGTCTCCCGAGTCGGATCCCATCATTCGCTCCTGCACCCGTCGGGCCGAGTCCAACTCGTCGAGGAGCGCACGCTGGCGCAACTCCAGTTCGTGGCGTTGCAGTTGCGCGAGGGCGAACGCGCTCAAGCGGGCAAGCGCCTGGCTGAACGAGGCAATCTGGTCGAAGGCGTCGAGCGACTTGAATTGGTCGAGGTAGAGGAATGCTTCGGGGGTCGTGTCGATCATGACGGGGACACAGAGCGCCCCATTGATTCCAGTGCCGACGATGCTCTGCGCATTGCCGAATGACGCATCCTCGCTGAGACGAACCGTCTTTCCCTCGGTTGCGGCACGGAGGAGTGTGCGGCTCACGGGCCGCTTGGTTTCCGCACCCTGCGGCCACGAACCCAGCACTTCCAATCGTCCCTCGCCTGACATGAACCTGACCAGAAGCGCCCGCTCGGCGCGCGTCCCTTCGACGCATGCCTTGGTCAGTTCAAGTCCGAGGGCCGCTTCGGTGGACGCTCCCTGAATCGCCAGCAGCGCGTTGATCAGCCCGTCGAGTTGCCGTTCCGCATCTGTCTTGACCTTCGCGGCAGGAACCACCTGCACGGTGTTCATCCCCATCCCCGCATCGGAAGCCTGCACGATCGTCTCGGAGCCGCCGCGCGCTGCCCCCTGCTCGAATCGAATCGTCCACGGACGAAACGTAATGCGATCGGCATGACGCAGTGGTGTGGGTTGGCGAGCAATCAGCGCGACACCGTTGAGCATCGTCCCGTGGCGGCTGCCGAGATCCGTGATCGTCCACTTGTCGTTCTGCAGGGTGATCGAGGCGTGCTGCCGGGAGATCGAGGGATGGTCGAGGCGCAGCGTCGCACCAGGGCTCCGACCGACGATCACGCCCTTGCCATCCGCCGCGACGGTCGTCGGCTGTATTGGGCAATTCCCCAGCGGAACAAGTGTGCAACCGCTGATGGGAGGGGCAGACGTCATCAATTGCTCAGTGCGGACCCCGTCTCGCTGCTGCGCCGAAGCGACGAGTCAGGATTGCCCCCTTGCCGCTCGACGCCGAGCTTCGCGCTCGCGATGATCCCCTCCATCACGCCGATCGCCTTGTCGGAGTGGCTTCGGAAGTACATGTAGGGAAAGAGGGAGACGAGTGCAACGACGAGGCCGCTCGCGGTTGCGACCAGCGCCTCGGCAATGCCGGCCGACACGAGGCGTGGATCGCTGAGCGTGTCCTTGCCTCCCAAGAGCTCGAAACTCCGGATGATCCCTGAGACCGTCCCCAAGATCCCGAGCATCGGCGCCGCGGTGACGATCGTCGACTGGATGTTGAGGAACCGCTCGAGTCGCGGCCGCTGCCGCTCGACGGCGGCGATGGCGATCGCATCCGAAGGGCCATCGCAGGCGAGATCCGCCGCGACGGACGCGTACGGAAGGTCATCCTCCTTGGCGAGCAGCACCACCGTCTCAGGGTCGTTGAGGCGCAGTGCATTGACGATTGCCCGGAGCCGCACCCGCGTGCCTCGAGAACTCATCTGCCGCCAGAACCAGATGCGCTCGACGGTCAGGGCGACGGACAGGATGCTCAAGGCGAGCAGCGGCCACATCACTGGACCGCCTCGCTCCATCAGCAATTCGATTCCGGAGAACAACGAACTCATGGTTGGCGATCATAGTGCTCCCGTCGTTCCCGATGGGACTACACTCGGCTTCGATGCGAAGCGCGACGATCCGCGAGAGCGAAGTGTTTCCGCCGCCGCTGCTGAGCGAGATCGAGCAGCGGCTCGCGCGGTTCGTCGCGGAAGCTGGATACTCGCCGAATCTCCGGGAAGCTGTCGAATACGCACTGCTGGGCGGGGGAAAACGGCTCCGCCCGATGCTCGCGCTGCGCTGCTGCGAGGCCGTGGGTGCATCGCCCCAATCTGCGCTCGAAGCCGCCTGCGCCGTCGAGATGGTCCATGCATTCAGCCTCGTGCACGACGACCTGCCGGCCCTCGACAACGACTCGATGCGCCGGGGGAAGCCGACGGTCCACGTGGCCTTCAGCGAGGCGATGGCCATCCTCGCGGGGGATGCCCTGTTGGCGTTGGCGCTCCACGCCGCGTGCTCGACCGGCAAGGAGTCGGGAAGGATCGCGCACGAACTCACCAATGCGACCAGTGCGATGATCACAGGCCAAGTCCTCGACACACTCGGGGGGTTTCCCGATGGCGAAGGGGATCTTGCGCGATTGCACTCGATCCACTCGCACAAGACCGGCGCGCTCATCCGATGCTCGTGCCGGGTCGGCGCGATCTGCGGCGGCGCACGGCCTGCGGCATTCGCGGCCATCGATCGCTGGGGAGACTTCATCGGCCTCATGTTCCAGGCGGTCGATGATCTCCTCGATGTCACGCAGTCGGCCGACCATGTCGGCAAAGCGGTGGCGAAGGACGAGGGCGCCGGCAAGCTCACGTATCCGTCGGTGTACGGCGTGGACGCGACTCGCCACGAGATCTCGCGGCTCAGAGCCGATGCGCTCGCGAGCCTCGAGCCGATTGGCTCGGGCGCGGAACATCTCCTCACGCTGACCGAGTATCTCGCCGGTCGCACGCGCTGACGGGCTATACTCGATTCAGGCACTCCCTTCATGGCACCTCTGCTCGGCACCATTCGTTCCCCCGCTGACCTGAAGGCGCTTCCGCCGGCGGATCTGGCCCAAGTCTGCGCGGAAATTCGTCACGCCATCTGCGACCAAGTCTCGCGAAGCGGAGGCCATCTTGCCCCGAATCTCGGCGTGGTCGAACTCACGGTCGCGATGCACTACGTCTTCGACTTCGCTCACGATCGGCTGCTGTTCGACGTGGGCCACCAGTGCTACACCCACAAATTGCTGACGGGGCGACAACACCTCCTCCCGAGGCTGCGCCAGAGGGGCGGCATGTCGGGATTCCCCGAGCCGCGCGAGTCCTCCTACGACCTCTTCACCGTCGGCCACGCGGGAACCGCGATTCCGACGGCGGTCGGCATGGCCCGAGGCGATTCGCTCAAGGGCGAGGGATGGTCCCCCGCAGAGTGCCCACACGGGCGACGCGTCGTGTCGCTCATCGGCGATGCGTCCATCGTCAACGGCGTGGCCATGGAGGGACTCAACAACGCCGGGACGCTCCCTCGGCAGTTCCTCGTCATCCTCAATGACAACGGCATGAGCATCGCGAAGCCGCAAGGCGCGGTTGCCGCGTACTTCGATCGGCTCCGCCTCTCCCACACGTACGGAGAATTCAAGCGACGCGCGAAGGACTTCGCCCGGCATATGCCTGGTGGCGAGTCGCTCAAGGACCTCTACCACCGCATGGGAGAGTCGTCCAAGGCCTTCATCGCCGAGAACCACTGGTTCGAGCACTTCGGGCTCGTCACCGTCGGCCCGATCGACGGCCATGACATCCCAACGCTGATCGACTTCCTCAATGAGGCCAAGCACTTCGACCGCCCGATGGTGCTGCACGTCAAGACGGTCAAGGGCCGCGGCTACGACTTCGCCGAGCGCGATGCGTGCACCTTCCATTCGCCGGCCGCCTTCAAGATCGAGACGCTCGAGAACGAGGGATGCCGGGTCGAAGTCAAGAAGGGCGGACGATCCTTCACCTCCGCGTTCGGCGAGATTCTCCACGATCTCATGACCCGCGACCCGAAGGTCGTCGCCTGCACGGCGGCGATGCCCGACGGCACCGGGATCAACAAGGTGATCGATGCGTTCCCCGGACGGGTGATCGACAGCGGCATCTGCGAGAGCCACGCCTTCGACATGATGGCCGGGTTCGCGAAGACCGGCTGGAAGCCGTTCTTCGCCGTCTACTCGACCTTCCTCCAGCGGGCGTTCGATCAGGCCTTCCAAGAAGCGGCGCTGCAAGGGCTGCCGGTGCGACTCTGCCTCGACCGCGCCGGACTGGTCGGCGGCGATGGTGCCGTCCATCACGGATTCTGCGACATCGCGCTCCTTTCGACCCTGCCGCGCGCCTGCATCATGGCCGCGATCGACGAGCCAAGCCTTCGTGCCGCGATCGAGTTCATGGCCGACTACTCCGAGGGCATCTCGTCCGTGCGATACCCGCGCGACTCGGTGAGTGCGCGATTCGCGACGCTCCCCTGTCCGCGCTTCGAACTCGGCAAGGCACAGCCGCTGCTGACCCACTCGACTCCCGACGCGGCAATCGTCGCCTTCGGCGTCAGCGCCGTCGACGCCGCAGAGGCCATCGATCTCCTCAGCGGCGACTACTCCGTGGATCTCTACGACGGCAGATTTGCGAAGCCCGTCGATGGCGATCTGCTCGAGCGCCTGTGCGCCAAGGGAATCCCCATCCTCACGGTCGAAGACCACTCGATCCGCGGCGGGTTCGGCGCGGCGGTCCTTGAGGAGTGTCACCACCGAGGTCTCGACACGCGACGGCTTGTTCGTCTCGCGCTTCCGGACCGCTGGATTTACCAGGGCGAACGCAAGGAGCAGCTCGCCGAGGCTGGCATCGATGCCGAGTCGATCGCTAAGGCCGTGCGTGCAGCGATCGACCAGATGCCGCGCTCCGAGGACCCGGCCCCGGCCCACGCCGCGGTCAAGTGACCCTCGCCGCCGACGCGGCCACGAACAGAAAAAGGGGAGGATTTGGCGCGCGTGCCGTGCGCAATCGTAGCGTCCCCGTCCATGACGACAGCAAGGGAACTGGAGAGACAGGCAGTGGCACGGGCCGGCGAACTCGCCGCGGCGGAGCATCTCGAAAGGCTCGGATTCGAGCGGCTGGCGATGAATGTGCGGGTGGGCTCCGACGAGGCTGATGTGGTCATGCGCGCACCTGACGGCCGGACGCTGGTGGTGGTCGAGGTGAAGGCGCGGACCGATCCGCGCGCCTGGCCGGAAGATCGAATCGACTACAAGAAGCGCCGCTCCCTCCTGCGGCTTGCCGCGCGACTCGGCGAGAGGACCCGTCCCCCGACGCCGGTGCGAATCGACGCGGTGAGCGTGCTGCTCCTCCCCGACGCGCCGCCTGCGATCCGTCACTTCACCAATGCGGTGAGCCCCTAGACGCTCGGGAGATACCGGTCATACGCGATGAGGGCGAGTCGACGCGTCATCTGCTCGATGTCGCTCGTGACCCAGCGGTCGCGGAGCTTGCGGAGGTACCGGTACTGCTCGCGCCGCCCCCGCTGCTCCTCGAGCGCGACGCGGATCTGGCGCTGGAGCATCGGGTCGTACAGCGTGCGCGCGTCCCTCGTGGCGACATCCATGACGCAGAACCAACTCACCGAATTGGCCTTCCGGCTCGCGGGAGTGAGTTGACCGTGCGCGACGCCGAGCAGGAGTTTTCGGATGTCCTCGGCCAGCGGCAGGCCATCGATCCCGTTCGCAGGCATTTCGTACTTCTGCCAGAGGCCGCCATCGGGAGTCTTGAGCACGGCGACGAGTTCCTGGAATGATTGGCCAAGGGCCACCCGTCCCTCCACATCCTTGAGCAATTCCCCTTCGGCGACATCCACACGGATCCGCCCGATGGACACCACCGGCGGAGGATTGAATTCCTTCTCGAACCGGACATACTCGCGCTCGATGTCGCGCCAACTCACGATCGTTCGCGGCTTCACCCGGCGGCGCAGGAGATCCTGGGCCAACGCCTCATCGCGCTTCTCCTGCAGGTACTGCTCCATGCTCATTCCGAACTGGTCCTGCAGCGTTTGATTGGCCGACGCCTGATTGCCGCCATAGCCCGCGACGGTCTGCTCTTGGATGCTCTGCAGCCATGCGAGGACTCCGAGCTGCATGTCCGGCGTCAGCATCCCCTCAGCCTCCGCGATGATCAACTCGTTGTTGATGTACTGCTCGAAGCGCTCCGTGATGAGCTCCTCGATGAGCCGCTGCGCCCGCTCCCGCGGGTTTTCGGCCACGATGCGAAGGATGCGATCTTCCACCGACTGGAGGAACTTGCTCGCGTAGACCGGGCGGCCATTGATCTGCCCGACGAGACTGTCCACCGTCCACCTCTCGCCGGGCTTGATGCGGATGTCCTCCGTTGTCGCGATCGGCACGTCGCGCTCGGTTCCGTCGGGGGCCTTCTCGACGAGGCTCGTGGTGGTCGTGACCCGTTCTCCCGAGCCGAGCGCTTCTGTCTCCTCGCTCGTCACGGTCGCCTCCGGAGCGAAGACGTCGGTCGGCACTTGGACGATGTCGAGCGGTGCGTCCGGGGCGCGTGAAAAGTCGGCGGCGCTGATCTCCGCCGCGGTGTCGGGCCGCTCCACCAGCGATCGACAGCCCGCGGGGATCGCTGAGGCACCCAAGAGCGCGACGAGCAGCAGTCGAGTCCGATGCATGGGGGCGAGTCTAGTCCTCAGTCCTATACTCGTCGAAGTCATCGACACGATCCTCGAACCACGAGAGGCCGGAACCCCCATGAATCAGCCGAACCCAGAGAGCGAACGCCCGAGCCTTCATGTCGACAGTGACTGGAAGGCGCAGGCCGAAGCGGAGCGCGAGCGACTCCAGAAGCTCGATGAGGCGCACGCCCAGCCCGCGCAAGATCCGGGGCAACTCCCCCCCGCCGACTTCCGGAGCATCGTGGGAATCTTTGCCTCGCAGGCTGTCGGAGGATTGGGGGCGTATCAAGACCCAGAGTCCAAGCGCGTCATCATCGATCTTGCCGGGTCCCAGTTCGCGATCGACTTGCTCGCAGTCCTTGAAGCCAAGACGAAGGGAAATCTCACTGCGGAGGAGTCCGCCGAATTGACGGCGATCCTCAATCAGCTACGTGCGCAGTTCGTGCAGATCGCCCAGCTGGTCGCTGCCCAGTCGGCTGCGGGACGGACCACGGTCGCTCCCGGTGCGGGGGGATCTCCGGGACGCAGCGAAGGGTCCAAACCGAAAATCATCGTTCCCGGGTGACGATCACCGGGGCGCCTACGGGGACGTCGCCACCGGCTGAAGCGCGGGGGCGTACACCATCACGGTGCTCAATGCCAACTGGATCGCAGCCACAACCACGGCTCCGCGGCGCAGCGAACTTACTGCTGGCTGAGAGATGGCACCAGTCGCGGCCACGAGAGCGAGGGGGATGATCACAAGGAGCGGTAGGTCGACGTACCGCTCGAAGCACTGGGAATTGGCCGAGAGCGCCGCAAGCAGTGACAGGATCACCCCTGACAGGAGCAGCCCTTCCCGACGCGCTCCACTCTCAAACACTCGAACCAGCAGCAGCGCGAGGGCAGCACCGCCAAGCGGCGCCCCAACGAGCACGACGATGCTCCGTCCCATCGGCGCTGGCAATGCACGGATGACTTCCCAAATCGGGCCTCCCCACCGTCCCGAGTCCCGCTCGAAGTTGCTCGCGAACGCGACGGCGATGCCGAGTCCCACCATCGCGCCGATGGATGCCCACCGCTGCGACTCGCGGGAAGTGGCCGCACGGCGCACGAGGGTCGCGAGAAACCACGGTGCGGCAACGACCCCGCAGAGCGCGAGGAAGATGCCAGGAGTCGCAAGATTCGCCCCGCGATTGTGCTGCGCCTGAAAGTCCGGAGGCACGAGTCCCCCCCACAGCGCGACGAGCCCGGCGAGAACCATCGCGGGAGCGACGAGTGCCAGCGACCACGCCAACCACTGCGACCGCGGCCAGCCTGGGCGCGAGTCGATCGCCGCGACGATGCACAGCGGACCGAGAAGCCAGATCGAAGGTTGGCGCACGGCGACCGCGGCGGTCATGGCGAGTCCAAGGATGAGCATCCGCGCGACGGTCTCTGCTCCCCTGAGCATGAGGACAATCGCCACGGTCACACAGAACGCAGCGGCGACATCTGTCGTCAACCAGATGCTCCCCGAGAGAAAGTACGGCGAGACCAAGAGCGGAACGGTGAGCGCCAGCGCCGTCCACCCATCGACGCGCTGCTGCAATCCCCACCAGAGAGTGAGGGCGAGCGCGAGTCCGAAGAGGCTCGACACGGCGCGCAGGAGCGTCACATCCTTGACCCCCGCGGCGCGCACGGTGGCGAGCAGGAGGTGATACCCCGGGCTCGTCGCCGACGGGTAATCGCGCAGGAGATCGGCCATCGTCGGGGCCTCGGACGATCCGGCGATCACCTCCGACGCTTGGCGGATGACGACAAGATGGTGATGGTTCTGGTCGTACGCCTCGCTCCCGTTCTCGCTGCCGCCGAGGATCAATCCGCCGACGAGGACGAAGAAGAGCGCACAGAGCGTGAGCACCGGCTTCCAGAATGGTCGCGATCGCCCGCTCATCTGCATGATCGATCAGACCAGCAGGAGTCGCTTGAGGAGATCCTCGACCGCCGGACTGTAGAGAGATCCCCACACACCCAGCGCGAATGCAAGGCTGGCGCAGCCGACGATTCGATCGCCGAGAAGTGCTGCCAGAGGAGAGTCGCTCAGTCCCGCCATCGCCCGCCGATAGAAGCGGTGCACGACGGTCAGCACCAAGGGGCTCAGGATTGCGAGTCCCATCGCGCGGGCACCGAACAGGGAGTTGGCGTGGGCGCTCAGCGTGTACATGAGGTACATGAGGACGGTCAGTCCCCCGCTCACGCTGAGCAGCCAGTTGAGTTCGGCGAGATCTCCATACTGCGCCCGCTGCTTCCAAGTGGATCCGCTGTCGCGCGCGGCGGATTCGAGATCGCAGGTGCGCTTGATGAATCCGAGATAGGTCGTCAGGAAGAAGACGCACAACAGCAGCCAGATCGACACGGGGACCGAGATCGCAACCGCTCCACCAATCGCGCGGAGGCAGAACCCGCTGGCGATCGTTGCAACATCGACGAATGGAACGCGCTTGAGCCCTGCGTTGTAAAGGACTTGGAGGCAGAGGTACGCGCCGATCACCCACGACACCCCCGCTCCGGCAGCACTGGCGACGGCGATCGAGGCGCCAGCGAGAACGATGCCGATCGCGATCGCGACTCCCGGACGGATGGCCCCGGATGCGACCGGCCGACGGCGCTTCACGACATGGAGTCGGTCCTCCTTGGCATCGAGGGCATCGTTGATCGCATACCAGCCGCTCGCGGCGAGGCAGAACGCGACGAACGCGAGCGCAGCGGCACCCCCCTTGTTGGCGACGTCCACCGCAGACGCCCGCCCAGCCCCAGGCAGCCAGAACACCAAGGGGACGAGGACGAAGATGTTCTTGATCCAGTCACCTGGCCGCAGGAGCCGGAGGATCGACAGCATCATCGGATTATCGGCTTGGCGAGTTGGGACGCGACACTATTCACTCCCTACGCCATCGTGTCAGACGAGTTCGGCAAGGACGGAGTCGGCGACCATCAGCCCGCGCGCGGTGAGTTGGAGCCGATCGTCCCTCCACACCAACAGTCCGGTGGTTTCATGTCTCTTGATCGCCTGAGCACGTTCGCCACCGCGCTCGCCCATCGCCAGGAGTTCGGTCACCCGCGATCGCCCAATCCCGCGCATGAGCCTCAACCCGAGCATGAACGCCTCCCCTGCGCGCGTGTCCTCCCCGAGGCATTCGACATCCTGCACCGGAGAGAACGGCCCATCCTCCAACCAGTCCGAGAGCCGCGGGACATTCTTCCAGCGCACCCCGTCGGCATGAGCGGAACCGCTGGGCCCGAACGCCCACCAGTCGGCGTTCTCCCAGTAGAGAAGGTTGTGCTGGCACTCGCATCCTGGCTTCGCCCAATTGCTGATCTCGTATCTCGCGTAGCCGGCCTCGGCGAGCGCATCGACGGCATGGATCGACTGCTCGGCCTCGATCTCCTCATCGAGGCGCGTCACCATCCCCTTGCGCAACTTCACCGTGAGCGGCGTGTTGGGTTCGTAGACGAGTCCGTAGGCGCTGAGATGGTCGGGCCCGAGGTCGATGGCCCTCGAGAGATCCTCGCGCCACTGCACGAGCGTGCTTCCGGGAATGCCGAAGATGAGATCGAGATTGAGTTCACGGATGCCCGCACTGCGCAGGCGCGCGACCGCCCTTGGAACCGATGCCGGGTCGTGGTGGCGCTCGAGTGCCGCAAGGAGGGCCGGATCGAACGACTGCGCGCCGAGGCTCACCCGCGTGACGCCGCATGCGACGAGGGTCGCAGCGATCTCCTCGCTGACCGTCTCGGGGTTGGCTTCGACTGTCCACTCCACATCGGGGCGCAGAGGCAGCTCGCGGCGAATCGCCCTCAGCATCCGCTCGAGGAGTACGGGTGGCAGCATCGTCGGCGTCCCCCCGCCGACGAACACCGTTTCCAATGGCTCCCTGAGGAATGACCCCGCGGCAGCGAGCTCCTCCTCGAGTCGTCGAACGAATGCCTCCCCCCGATCTTGGTCGTCGACGAAGGAGTAGAAGTCGCAATAGTGGCACTTGTGACGGCAGAAAGGGACATGCACGTACGCGGCACGGAACCTCGGGCTCTTGGCGCGCGCCACGGCATCGGCGGCGGATCGCACCTCACCCCCGACCGTAAGTGGAACATGGCCTGAAGGGCGCATGTCGCGAGGCTACCGGTCGAGCGGTGCAAGTCCGACCGTAGACTCGCCCCGTGAGCAGCAGCAACATCACTCTCAAGGGCAACACCGCCGTCGTCGGACTCCAGTGGGGAGACGAAGGCAAGGGGAAGATCGTCGATCTCCTGACCTCCGCGCACGACGTGATCGTCCGCTACAACGGCGGCGCGAACGCTGGGCACACCGTGGAAGTCGCTGGCAACCGCTACGCGCTTCACCTGATTCCCTCAGGGATCCTGAACGCCGGGAAAGTCAACGTGATCGGCAATGGAGTGGTCGTCGATCCCGAGAAACTCCTCGA
>CANETX010000051.1 GCA_947441435.1 Planctomycetaceae bacterium | reverse complement strand
TCGCTTGGAGGCTGGGCGATGGCGTCGAAGGTGAGTCGAACTTCCTCGCCGCCGCCGAAGATGGCGACGGCATCGTCGCGCTCAGCGACGAGTTCGCGGCATTCGGCCGCGAGCGCGGTGTACCAGCCGCGCTGCGTCTTGCAGTCCCACAGTGGCAGGCGGTCGGAGTAGTCGTAGTGCGGCCGACGCTGCGCCTGCGTCGTTCGACGAGCGAACCCGCTCGCAAGCACGCGCGCCGAGGCAGCGGGAATCGTCCTGACGATTGCCTCGGGGCAAGGTGTGGCGAAGACCACACGCAGACGGTCGAAGTAGAGCTCGTGATTCGTTGTGATGCGAAGTGAACGGCAGTCCTCGGGAATCGACTCGCGCGGCAAGGGGAACGCCGCCTCGCGCGGCATTCCGGCGGGATAGCCATACTCGCGAACGATCGTCTTCCACTCGCCGGAGCGTGGGTCGAGCGCCTCGAAGGTGGGCGGCGAGAGCGGCGCCTTCGCCTGCCACATCGCGAAGTTCGTCTGGCAGTACGGGTACTCGATCCAGCCATCCATGAGGAGGACGGGGTCACCCGGGAAGGCGTTGAGCGGCTGGGGGAATTCAAGGACGACTGCGAACGGGCTCTCAGTGCGCCCAATGAATCGCGCGTCGATGGGACCTGGGTCGATGGCGATGCCGTCAGCACGCGCGCATGCCCGCGTCGCGTCGCGTGGCTCGCACTCCCCGTGCCTGACGCTGGTGCGCGAGGGTTCGACCGATTGCCGCCAGTAGATCGGCTCCCCCGTCGGCTGCGGATCGTTGATCCCCATCCGTTCGTCGAGCGCCATCTGCCAACCCGGAGGAAGGTCGACGACCGTCAGCGTTGCCGCGTCGAGCGCGGTCATCTCCTCCATCGGTTCGGAGAGGGCGATCTCGTAGCGGCCCTCGCGCGAAGCGATCGCGTCCGCCGGAATGGCGATGCGCTCGTCGGGTCGTGGCGGCGCGTACACCGCCGAGAGTCCAGTCGCAGGATCACTCGAGATCCCCGCGAGATATCCAAGCCCACCGACCCCGAGCGAGTCGGTGACGAAGGCCATCTCTTGGCCGTTCCACGCAAACACCACGGGGCAACTGGAAATCTGCCGCTGAGTTTCGACGACGGTCGTTGCCCCCGCGCCGATGCGGCCTTCCGTCTGCAGCACGCCATCGGGCCAGTCGATGGTGAGGAAGTCCATGTCCTTCGCACTGCCGAGCCCAACGACGCACGGATCGGTCCCCTGCGAATTGAAGGTGCTCCAGGGCAACTGCTGCCCCGCGACGAAACGGTCGCCAACTCGCCCGAGCGCCCTTGCACCGATCCCGCTCGCGTTCGTGCGCAGTTGCTGCGACGGGTCGATCCTCCCGCGGAGCGCGACGGTCGCGATCGTTCCGCGGCCACGCCCCGGAGGGATGATCCCACCGCCATAGCCCGCGAGGACGACCCCCTTGCCATCGAGGATGAACGGGACCGGCGTCCAGACGCCAAATCCGACGGCGTCGGCGACTTCACCGAGGAACTCAAGCGCGTCCGAGTAGATCGCCGTGGTGTCCAGAATCTTGCGCGCGAACGCGAACGGCTGGTTGAGCCGGTTGCCCCCCACAAGGACACTCGGCCGGCCCGTTCCGGAGACATCAGCCACTGCGAGCCAATTGGCCAGGCCGAAATACTCCCTCGCCAGTTCGCGGACACCATCCCTTCCGAACGACGACATGCACAGGTCTTGATACGGTCCCGTGCCGTGCCCGGGTGCAAACTGGAGCGTTGCGACTCTCGGAGCGCCATCGTCCGAGTCCGTCCACGCGACGGCGTGGAACACGCGCCTGCTCTCGAAAGTGCCATAGCGAGCCGGGTCCCGCCTCCACGACCAGAGTCGCGCGTTCACGAAGACCTGCGCGCGGGCGAGCCCGAGATGTCCCCCCCAGGTGATGATGTCGAGGTCGCCGTCGAGGTCGAGGTCAACCGGCGCCGCCCCGCGAGTCGTACCCGGGTCTGCCGGAGTTGTCGGGAGATCCACTCCCGTCCACTCCCCGTTCGCCAGGTTGTAACAAATCCGAGTGAACGGCTTGGAGTCGCTCCCCTCCCCGGAGATGAGCACATCGAGGTCGCCGTCATGATCAAAGTCCGCGATGGCAAGGACCGACGCGTTCACCCCAACGCAGTCGCCGAAGGACCGTCGGGGCCATTCGTTGGGCCCAACCTGCTCGATCCAGTAGGGAGCCTCGGGCAACTCGCCCCGCTGCGGCCGCTCCGGCACGATGACCGCATCGACTCGCCCATCGTTGTTGAGGTCTCCCCAGACGGCCTTGGCGATCCTGCCGAGTTGCGCCAAGGGGTGGTCTGGTTGAGCCGTCCATCGATGCGCAATTCCAGTCGTGTCAGGATCCGCAACGAGCGGCGTGTGTGATCCGAGTCTCGAGTTGGGTTTGGAGTCGAGGGCTCGCGCGATCAGCTCGGTGCGGCCATCTCCGTCAAGATCGACTGCCGAGCGGATCTCGAGCACTTTGTGACCCTCCGGAAGTCCCGTGATTTGCAGCGGAAACTGCGTCCCGAAGACGCCCTGCGGCCCGGTGACCTCCCACCGACCAGCGGGCACATACGGGTCCCTCGGCAGGCACACGTCTGCGAGCGGTCCCATGCGCGTGTACTTGAACTGCGCGATGGTCGAGCGGGGATTGTTGCTCAGCGCGTCGAACTCGGCGAGGTGCTTCGCCGCTTCCTCGGACCTGCCCGATCGCTCGGCGATCCGCTGCAACCCTAGGTGCGCGCTGCGCAAGAGTGGTGTGAGTGCGAGTGCCCGTTCGTACTCGGCGGCAGCCTCCTGCGGCTTGTCGGCGAGCTCGAGGCATTGTCCTGCGTAGTAGTGGGCGTAGGCGTCGTCGGGCTGCGCCGCCTCAACCTTCCTGAGATTGCCGAGCGCTGCTGCGGGATCGCCGAGAAAGAGCTGCGCCATCGCCGTGCAGTAGAGGGCACGGGTCCCGACGAACGGATCGCCCGTGAGCGGTGCGAGCAACGCGATCGCCTCCGATTGCGCTCCCTCATCGGTCGAGTTCATCCTGGCGATCGCCGCATCGAGTCTTGCGTAGGGATCGCTCGGATCCGCAGCGAGGGCTTTCGTGAATGCCTCGCCAGCCTGCGCGAACTCGAACTGCCCCATCGCCGCGGCCCCATCATTGAGCGCAGCGCTCGTCGCAGGCGTTGATGGATACCTCGGCGCCGTCTCGTCAGTGCACCCCGCTGCGACGACAAGGCTGACGAGCAACGCGACACGACCGACACGGTGGGCGACGGCACCCACCCAACCGCGGTTCACTGCGACCCCTCCGGTCGCGGCGCGAACCGCCCCATCATCCTCGCGTCCGCGATCCGTCGGTTGTTGCCTGCGATGTCGATTGGGCCGGTCATCGCCGGAGGAAAGTGGCGCGGCGAGAGATAGGTGTACGCCTCGCTGCGCAGGTGGCTTCGCATGTCGTGGCCGCGACGGCGCTCGCGCTCGGCACGCAGCGCGCCAATGTCGATGGGCGCGACGACGACCTTCTCGCCAGGCCCGGGATCGGCCTGCGCGAGGATGCGTCCGTCGAAGTCGACGACCATCGATCCTCCGGGCCATGAGAATGGCGGATACGCGCTCATCGCCGCCCCTTGGTTTGCGGCAACAACGAACATCGTGTTCTCCGCGGCGCGCGCCCTATTGAAAAGCGTCCACCAATCCATCGGCGGGGTCGCCCCCCACGGATCCATGTACGCGCTCACGCGCACGGCAACTTCCGCACCGTTGAACGCGAGTTGCCGGATCGCCTCGGGAAAGAGCCAGTCGTAGCAGATCGCGCAGCCGATCTTGCCGATCTCGGTGTCAGCGACGGGGAAGTAACTGTTGGGATCAAGTCCCAGGTCATGGGGGGAAGCGTGGACCTCCCACGGAATCCACGGATTCACCTTGCGGTAGGTCGAGAGGATTCCGGTCGGCCCGCAGAGCACGGTCGTGTTGAAAACGACATCGGGATGTTCCGCCGACGCTTCGAGAAATGTCCCCGTCTGGATGTACACCCCGAGCTTCTTGCACAGCGCGACATATCGGTCGGTGTGCTCATTGGGAACGGACACCGCGAGATGCTCGCGCAACTCCGGAACGGTGAGGTACACAGGCGCCGCATGCGCGAACTCCGGGAACGCGAAGAGCCGCACATCGAAGAACGGCTCGTACCCCGCGTGGGTCATCTCCACCATCTCGCACATGCGCGCAACGCGCGATGCGACCTCGCTCCGGTCCCTCGGACAGTCGAACGCGGTCTGGATCGCAGCGGCGTAGTAGCGCATGGAGTCGTTCAGGGCCGCGCCGCGAAGGCGGCGCGCTCCTCTAGTGCGGAATTTCCTTGACGGCGTTTCGGTTCCACGCCGGGACTCGCACGACGATCGGTCCCTTCCCCGTGATCTCGCACTGGCAGGCGAGGCGACTGTTGCGCTGGATTCCCGGGGCCTCCTCCACTCGATCCTCTTCCGCCTCGGAAGCCTCGGTGAGTTCCTTCATCCCCGACTCGACATGGACATGGCAGGTCGAACACGCGCAGACGCCGCCGCAGGCGTGCTCGATGTTGATCCCGTGATCAATGGCCAGTTCAAGGAGCGACTCCCCCTCCCCACCGAGCAGTTCCCACTCCTTTCGATCCGTTCCGGTGAGTCCCGCGGAGTCCTCAAGCACAAACTTCACTTGGACGATTGGCGGTCCATGCTCATGACCATCGCGCTTTAGATGCATTGGGGAAGTGTAGACCCCCCGACTAGGATTCGCCGTTCGATGTCGCTGAGCCCCGATCCCCTCTCGCTCACCTCTGCCGAGTTCATCGCCGCAAGCGCGAAGTCGGGGCGGTCGCGCCACGATGCGCTCGCGGCCTATCGCGCCTTTCACCGCGCGGGGACTCACCAACCATGGATGGCCGCGCCCCCGCCGCGGCCGACACGGCAACTCGTCGACGATCGGACGGTCAAGTTCCTCATCGACCTCGGGGGCGATCTCGAGACCGAGAGCGTCATCATCCCGATGCCCCACCGGACAGGTCGGTTCAGCCGCACCCTCTGCGTCTCGAGCCAAGTCGGCTGCGCGATGGGCTGCACCTTCTGCGAGACGGGGCAGATGGGACTGATGCGGCACCTCAGCGTCCGCGAGATCGTCCAGCAACTCCATGTCGCGCGGTTCCTCGTCGAACATCCCTTCGCCGACGAAACCCGCCCGACCGCAGGTGCCTTCGACATCGCCAACATCGTGTTCATGGGGATGGGCGAGCCAATGGACAATCTCGATGCGGTCCTCCAGGCCGTCCGCATCTTCTGCGACGGCAATGGCCCGGGCATCGGCTGCTCGCGCGTGACCATCTCGACCGTCGGTCGCACCGACGGCATCCGTCGCCTCGGCGAGTTCATCCAAGAACCCGGGTTGCGGCGAGTCGGCCTCGCCGTCAGCCTCAATGCTCCCACCGACGAGATCCGCTCCTCGATCATGCCGATCAATCGCTCCGAGCCCCTCGCCAAACTTCGCCAGGCGATGGTCGAGTTCCCCAAGCGCCCGACGAGCGCTCTGTGCGCGGAGTATGTGCTCATTCCGGGAGTCAACGACCGACTCGAGCACGCCGACCAGATCTGCGAGTTCTTGAAGGGAATCCGCTGCTCGCTCAACGTGATTCCCTACAACCCACGGCGCGACAGCCCGTGGCCAGCGCCAGATGAGGCGACGGTCGATGCATTCGTCGCGCGGGCGATCTCCAACGGCCAGTTCACGAAGCGTCGTCGCACCAAGGGGCGCACGGCCATGGCGGCGTGTGGCCAGCTTGGGAACGAGCGTGTGCGCCGCCGGAAGTTCATCGAGCTTGGAACATCTAGAGCGGCACCCTCGTTACGGGCAGATCGCGCCCTCTAGAGGTTCGTTTCTGCCCGGAACCGGGGGGGGAGCGTGGGGCGTGGCGCGCTGCGCGCTAAACGAGGAGCGTCGCGGGATTCTCTATGTTCTGCTTGAGGCTCTTCAAGTACTCGGCCGCCATCGCCCCGTCGATGACCCGGTGGTCGAGGCTCAAGGTCGCCTGCATCTCGTGGCCGACGACGAGCTGGTGATTGCGCACCACCGGCTGTTCGACCGCTCCGCCGCAGGCGAGGATCGCGCTGTTGGGCGGATTGATGATCGCCGTGAAATTATCGACGCCATACATCCCGAGATTGGAGATCGTGAAGGTCGCCCCACCCATGTCCTCGGGGCCAAGTCCGCGGCCGCGAGCCTTCTCGGCGAGCGCGCGCGTTGCCGAGGAGATGTCGCGCAGCCCCTTCAGGTCGGCCTGGTGGATCACGCCGACGACAAGTCCGCCGCCGCGCTCGGCTGGCAGGGAAATCGCGACGCCAATGTTCACATCCCCATGGAGGATCACTCGGTCCCCCGCGAACGACGCATTGAAAAACGGATGCGCCCTCATGGCAATCGCGCAGGCCCGCACCACGAAGTCATTGACGCTCAGCTTCACCCCTTGCGGCGCGAGCTGCTCGTTGAGCATGGACCGCAGTTCCAGAAGCGGGTCCATGTTGAACCGCATCGTGACTTGATAGTGCGGGATGGTCGACTTGCTCTCGACGAGCCGCCTTGCGATCGCCTGGCGCATCCCAGAGAGCACCACTTCGCTCGAGCCTGCGCCGATGGGGGCGACGGGAAGTGCCAGCGCCATCGACCCACCAGCACCCGTGCGCGCCAGCGCCGACCCAGCCGCGGGGAGCGGCGCAATCCCGCCAGCACGCATCTTCTCTGCAGCGGCGAGGACATCTTGCTTCACGATGCGCCCTCCCGGACCGCTCCCGGAAAGAAGTGCGAGCGGAACACCCAGTTCGTCGGCCATCCGGCGCGCAAGCGGAGAGATTCGCAGTCGCGGTCCATCCGAGTCGACCGCGACGCTCGCGGGGGCCGAAACCGCCGGAACCGCGCGCGGCTCGCTCGCTGTCGTCGTGATGATCGGAGGTTGCGTCGGCGCCACCGATGCGGCAGCCGCAGGGGTCGACGCAGCTGCCATGGGAGACGCAGACTTCGATTGTTCACCATCGACTTCGATGATCGCGATCAGCGTTCCAACGGGAACCTGCTTCCCCGCCTCGACGATGATCTTGCTGATCACTCCGTCGTCAAACACCGGCATTTCCATCGTGGCCTTGTCAGTCTCGACATCGGCGACGACATCACCCGACGACACGGTGTCCCCTTCCTTCACGTTCCAGCGGACGATCGTCCCCGCTTCCATCGTGTCGGAGAGGCGGGGCATCGTGATCTGGACGGACATGATGGTGCTCGACATCTCCTAGGCGCGGTAGAGGCAACTTCGGACGGCCTCGCAGATGCGCCTCGGGTTGGGAAGATACTCCTGCTCGAGGTCGTAGGCGTAGGGAGTCGGGACATCCGCCGAGTGCACGCGGTGCACATGGTTGTCGAGATCGTCGAAGCACTCGCGGTGGACGAGCGAGGCGATCTCGCTGCCGGGAGAGCCGAAGGACCATGATTGATCGACGACGATGCACGCGCCGGTCTTGCGGACGCTGCGCACGATCGACCCCGCGTCGAGCGGTCGGATCGTCCTCATGTCGAGCACTTCGCAGGAAATCCCCTCGTTCTGGAGGGCCTGCGCTGCTTCGAGCGCCAAGAGCACCGGTCGGCCGAAGGCGACGATCGTGCAGTCCGTCCCCGTCCGCGCGACACGCGCCTGTCCAAACGGGATCAGGTACTCGCCCTCAGGGACCTCGCCCTTGGTCGACAGCAGCCGTTCGCTCTCGAGGAAGAAGACAGGATCATCGTCGCGGATCGCGGTCTTCAACAGACCCTTCGCGTCGTGGGGATTCGAGGGGATCACCATCTTGAGGCCGGGAACATTGGAGTAGAGCCCCTCCACCGACCACGAGTGCGTCGAGCCGAGTTGCCCGCCCGCCCCGTCGTTGCCGCGGAAGACGATCGGGCAGCCGAACTGGCCTCCGGACATGTAGAGCATCTTCGGGGCGTTGTTGAGGATCGGGTCGGCAGCGACGAGGCTGAAGGACCACGACATGAACTCGACGATCGGACGGAGTCCGAGCATCGCCGCGCCGATCGCCATTCCCGCAAACCCTGACTCGCTGATCGGCGTGTCGATGATCCTCCGGGGGCCGAACTCCTCGAGCATCCCCTTGCTCACCTTGTACGCCCCGTTGTACTGCGCGACCTCCTCGCCCAGGAGCATCACCCGCGCGTCGCGGCGCATCTCCTCGGACATCGCCTCGCGAAGCGCGTCGCGAAACTCGATCTCACGGCCGGTGGCGACGGTCACAGCATTTCTCCGTCGGGATTGCACCCCTTGAACTCCGACGTGTTTTCCGCGCCGCCGAGCATCTCGGGCTGGCTCGACCCGGAGTAGGGCCCCCACCGCTCGACATACACATCGCGATAGAGCTCGCTCGTCGGCGTCACGGGAGATTGCTCCGCCCACTCGACCGCTTCGCGCACTTCCGCGCGAATCTCCCGCTGCATCGACTTGAAGGCATCGGCGGAGAAGCCGCGAGGCTCAAGGTGCGCGCGCAGCCGGGCAATCGGGCAGTCGCCTTCGTAGTGCTCTTCTTCGTCGCGCGTGCGGTACTTGCGCGGATCGGACATCGAGTGACCCTTGTAGCGATAGGTCCTCATGTCCACGAAGACGGGGCGGCAGGTCGAGCGCACCCGGTCGACGAGTTCCTTCATCGCCCCTTGCACTTCGATCACATCCATGCCGTCGATGACGACTCCTTCCATCCCGTAAGCCCCAGCCTTGGCGGAAATGTCGTGGCCCATCGTTGTCCCGCGCGAGATCGCCGTCCCCATCGAATAGCCGTTGTTCTCACAGATGATGATGACGGGCAGGTCGTAGAGACCCGCAAGGTTCATCGCCTCATGGACCGAACCCTGATTGAGCGCGCCGTCGCCGAGGAACGCGAGGGTGACCCGGTTGGAGGTCCCGCCGGCGATCACTTCGTCTTCGTACTTGGTCCCGAAGGCGAGGCCGACTCCCAGCGGAATCTGCGCACCGACGATTCCATGGCCGCCGAAGAGATTGTTGGCCCGATCGAACATGTGCATCGAACCCCCCTTCCCCTTCGCGCAGCCGCCGATTCGCCCGAACATCTCCGCCATGCAGTGGCGCGATGACATTCCCCGCGCGAGCGCGTGGCCGTGGTCGCGATAGGCGGTGACGATCGGATCCTTGGCTTCGACCGCGGCCGTGCAACCGACGGCAACTGCCTCCTGCCCGATGTAGACGTGACAAAATCCGCCGATCTTCTTGTCCTGATACGCCTGCATGCAGCGCAATTCGAATTCCCGGATGAGGACCATCTCACGCAGCCAGCCGCCAAGGACGGCGGAGTCCACCCCCGCGGTGGCTCGGCGCGCAGGCACCGGAGTCGGGGTGCCGTAGACCGACGGCACCGGCGTCGTGGCGCTCGGCGCCTTTGAAGAATGTTCCGTGGAAGACATCGGGGGGGTGTTGAGCCCCCCATTTATAGGGGTTCAGGCCCCTTCAAGCAACCGTCCGCTCGCGTGCGGCCTACTGAGGCTCAGCCTTCGACTTTGTGGGGGGGACGTGCCGCGCGAGGTGGTCGGCCTGCTGCTCACCCACGACCCGCGCCTGCAGAAGGAGAAGTGCGAGTTCGAGCTGCGGATCAACCCGCTTCTCGAGGAGGTCGGTCACATCCGGCCGCACGTCGACGGTCGTGAGTTTCGACTGCACCTCGTCGAGCGAGTCCAGCGCGAGGCGCGTTTCAAGGCTCTTCTCGCTCTGCGGCGGTGTCATCTCAACGGTGAGGTCGGGGTTCACTCCCCAGTCGTCGCTCGCGGCGCGTCGATGGACGAGCCGACCCTTCTCCTGCCCTGGGAGAGGAGGCAGCACGTAGTACTGCGTCGTCACCTTGACGGCGGCTTCGTGTTCGCCGTCCTCGATGGGTTGGACTGTCTGGACGCTTCCCTTGCCGAAGCTCCGGTCACCGAGCACAACCGCGGCGCCGTGGGTCTGCAGGCTGCCCGAGACAATCTCGCTGGCGCTGGCGCTTTGGCCGTTCACGAGGACCACCAGCGGCAGTCCCGCGAGGCTTGACTTGACCCGTTCGGCCGAGAATTCGCCGGTCAAATTTCCGTCACGGTCTTGCACGGACACGATCGGGCCATTCTCGACGAACAGGTTCACAAACCCGACGGCGCTCTTGAGGAGTCCACCTGGGTTGCCCCGGAGATCGAGGATGAGTCCATTGAGCGAACGTTCGCGCTTCATCTGCCGGATCGCATCCGTGAAGTCGTTGAGCGAGTCCTCATTGAACCCGGTGAGGCGGACATATCCGATCCCATCGGTGGGGTCGATCCACCAGTCCCACGCGGGCCGCCCCTTGGCGTCGATCCCTTGCTTCCACCAACCGTTGACGGATCGCATCTTGATCGAGTCGCGCTTCAGCGTGAAGTCGAGGCTCTGTTCGACGCCGTCGCGACGCACCGTCAACTTGACCGGCTTGCCGACCGGACCCGTGATGTTCGAGACGGCGCGGTTGAGCGTCCATCCTTCCGTCGGCTGGTCGTCGACGGCCACGCATCGATCGCCGGGACGGATGCCCGCGCGTGCCGCCGGGGATCCTTCGAGCGGATTGACGATGATGAGCTCGCGCTTGTCGTTGTGGCGGATGAGGATGCCGACTCCGACAAAGTTGCCTTCGATTTGCTGCTTGAACCGGCGCAGGTCGTCGGGCCAGATGATCTCCGAGTAGTCGTCTTCGTACTCCTTGGAGAGTTGCGTTGTCGCGCCTTCGCCGAATTCCCTGAGGAGCAGTTCCTCGGGCAACTCGACGGACTCGGAGTTCGCCGCGATGAGTTCGTTGATCGACGATCGGAACGCGGAAGGCCCCACCTTCTCTGCGGGAAGCTGCTCGATGGTCTCACGGAGCCTCTGGACCACCGTCCGCATCTCGGCGACTTGACCCGCGTCGGCGAGTTTCGGGAAGTTCTCCGCAAGTTGCTCCGTATCGAGGAGGGTGTCGATGGCCTGGAATCCGCCAAGCATCAGCGGCTTCCACCCGGCCGCGGTCACATGCTCGCTGGCAGCCTGTCGAAGCCCTTGCAGCACAATCCTGGGAGAGATGCCCTTGATCCTCTCCTTCCAGTCATCGGCGAAGAGCTCGTTGTAGGGAGGGAACTCATCTTCATCCACTGGAAGGTCCTTGCCCTCTTCGCGGGCGATCCGCTCGAGGCGCTCGACCTGCGTCTTGCGCATGCGGTGAAGTTCTCTCGGTGCGAACGCCGCGATGAGTTGGACCTGGCGGTTGAGTTCATCGAGCTCGCCGTCAAGGGACTTGAAGGTCGCGTTGTCGATGCCATCGTGGAGCGCCTTGTGACGGAAGAGGATCTCCTGCGCGAGCAGCAGATCGGACGCCGTGACTGCCTTCTCACGCTCCTCCTTCGCCATCGCTTCGAGTGCAGTGCCATCAGCGCCTGCAAGCCATGCCGTCCACTGGGACTCCGGCATGAGGAACCTCATGTTGACGCCGTGGACAAGGGCGGACGTGATGTCGCGCTCGGTCATCGCGGTGGACAAAGACTTCGTGCGTTTGGCAAGTTCCGCGAGACGGTCCACCTCATTGAGTTCCTTGTGCGACTGATACTTCGCCACGGCACGCTCGAGCGCGGCCGCTCCCTCACCAGAGCCCTGCGGACCCGTCGCGAGCATGGCCTCAACACCGGCGAGATCGTCGGAAAGCGCAGCTGCCCACAACCGGTCGCTCCACTGCCTCGTGTCCCCTTTGACGATGGGTGCTTGCGGGGCGTTCTCGGCCTGCGGCGACTCGACCGGGTCGTTCCAACCCAGTGCGAGCACCATCATGACCATGCCGCCCCATGCCGCGAACACTGCCATGGCTACTTCTGCTTGTCGTTTCTTATCCATTCTGCCTTTCGTCTCGAGGTCCATATGACTTTATAGTGTGATTCCCTTGGCGTGGTTCAACCCGGAACAACTCATGACCCCTCCATTACTTTGCTCGCTCGCACCAGGAGAGGGCTGAACATGGCTGCCCAAGGGGCTGATCCCGGGACCACCTGCGGCCAGTGCGGCTATGACCTTCGGGGGACGACCTCTCAGGCCTGCCCCGAGTGCGGCTCATCACTGCGCCGCCGCACCGCCCAAAATGGGCTGCTTTCCGCCCGAGATCGTGCATTCGCGGAAGCGGCACATCTCACCGAATTGCGGGCGGCGACCATCGGAACCGTCTGCGTGTGGGGAGGGATCACCTGTCTCCCCGTCGTCGGATCGGTGGCGTGGGTGCTGCAGGCGATCATGGGGCTCTGGCGAGGGATCGCGGTCTTCCGGCTCAGTCGCAGCGGGATCCTCACCGGAGATCTCGCCTCGAAGAGTTTCGGGATCCTCCGGGTCAGCGTGTGGGCGGAGGTCCTCGTCGGCGTCCTCGGCGGCTTCCTGACATTCACGGTCTCGATGGGCGGCGCCTCGATCTTCAGCGTCTTCGCCCTCCTCGTGCTCCGGGTGGTGTGGATTTGCGTCCTCGGGCTCAACACGTATCTCATTGCCCGCGTGGGGATGCACCTCGGTCGAGTCCACCGGGGAAAGCGGCTTCCCGAGTGGATTCCGCTCGGCGTCCTCGCCACGCTCGTCGCCCCGGGATTGATGGTGGTCGGGATCGCTGCCGGAGCGCTCGCGGCGACTGCC
>CANETX010000050.1 GCA_947441435.1 Planctomycetaceae bacterium | reverse complement strand
CGGTCGGCGAATCGACCTGACGCGTTGTTCGCGAGCGCAACGGTTGGTCGTGCGGCCTCCTCGGGCCAGCGGTCATCCGTACGGTCAGGACCGGGAAGCAGCCCCGCCTGCACGGCGATCTGGAAGCCGTTGCACGGGCAGATCATCGGCACGCCGCGCTCGACACAATCTCTCAACGCTCCGTAGAGCCGCTGCGCGACAAGGGCGCCCATGATTCGCCCTGCGGCGATGTCATCGCCGTAACTGAATCCGCCGGGGAGTCCGACGAGGTCGTACGCCTTGAGGCGACCCGGTTCCCGTGACAGCGTCTCAAGGAGTTCGCTCGTCGGCTCTGCCCCTGCGGCGGCGAAGGCATGACCGAGCTCGAGATCGCAGTTGATCCCAGGCGCGGTGATGATGAGTGCGCGCGGCTTACCAGCCATGACTGCCAGACTCCCATGCCTCGCGCACTCGTGCAAGCGGTTCGCGCGCCAATTCCTGCGATCCCTGTCGCACTACGAACGACTCGCCGCCGGTGGTCTCACCGATCACAGCGTGGGCAACGTCCGCGCTCGTGAGCACGCGACGCAGCTCTGCGAGATTCGCCTTCGATACCTCGACGATGTACCGCGATGGATCCTCACAGCACGCGGTCGCGAATGCTGTTGGCTCGGGCACGCCCGCCTGATGCGGGACGCTGGCGAGATCCACATCGACGCCGATGTTTCCCGCGAACGCCATCTCCGCAAGCGCGACCAGCAACCCACCCTCGCTGCAGTCGTGGGCGCTCGTGACCAACCCCGCCGCGATGAGCCCCGCGACGGCCCGCGCGTTCGCCGGTCCCTTCACAAGATCCACCGTCGGGAGAACCATCGTGCGCTCCTCGATGCCGGCGATTGCCGCCCAGTGCGATCCGCCGAGCGAACCCGTCGACTCGCCGACGATCACGAGCGAGTGGCCCGTCCCCTTGAGGTCCATCGTGCAGGCTCGTTCGATGTCATTGACGATGGCGAAGCCACTGATGAGCAGCGTGGGTGGAATCTGGATCGTCCGCCCGGTCTCATCGACGAACTGATTGTTCAGGCTGTCCTTGCCGGAGATGAACGGCGTTCGATAGGCCTTCGCGCCGTCGTAGCACGCCCACGCCGCACGCACGAGCGCGCCAAGATTGCGCGGGTCCTTGCAGGAGGGCCAACAGAAGTTGTCGAGGATGGCAATGCGCGTCGGGTCTGCGCCGACGCACACCAGATTCCGCACGCACTCGTCGATGGCGGCAAGGCCCATCACGTACGGATCGCGCGCGAGCATCGTCGCGAGGCCGCACCCGATGGCCAGACCGCGTGAACACCCTTCCACGGGAGCGAGGACGGCAGCGTCGCCGGGCCCACCCTCACCGACTCCAACGAGCGGCTTGATGACCGACGCGCCTTGCACTTCGTGGTCGTACTGACGGATGATCCAACTCTTGGAGGCGATGTTGGGGTGCGCGAGCAGTTGCACGAGTGCCGCACCGAGGTCCGCTTCCGGCGCGGTTCGCGTGGCACCCGATCTCGCTCCCGAAAGTCCCGCGTGCTCGGCGGCCCACTCAGGGTCCCACACCGCATCGCGCACCGGCGTCGGAATCCCTGCGTGCAGGAAGTGCGTGTCGAGCCGTCCCACCTCGGTGCCGAGCCAGGTGAGCACGATGTTCTGGTCGGGCGTTCCGAAGGTCCCGAGCACCGCGAGTTCGACCGCGTGGTCCGCACAGATGGCTTCGAGGGCGGCGAGGTTCGCGTCGGGCACGGCGAGCACCATGCGCTCCTGAGCTTCGCTGATCCAGATCTCCGTCGGCGAGAGCCCCGCGTACTTGACGGGTGCCCGATCGAGATGCACTTCGGCTCCCAGCGTCGATCCCATCTCTCCCACCGCGCTCGAGAAACCTCCCGCGCCACAGTCGGTGAGTCCGCTGTAGAGGCATCCACTCGGATGATCGCGCGCAGCGAGCATCGCATCGAGCGCGCTCTTCTCCGTGATCGCGTTACCGATCTGCACCGCGTGACTGAACTCGTCGGCATGCGTATCGGTGAGTTCAGCGCTGGAGAACGTGGCCCCATGGATTCCATCGCGCCCCGTGCGGCCGCCGATGGCGACGATCCTGTCGCCGGACTTCACCGTCCCGTGCGTGCGCGATCGCGGCATGAGACCGATGCAGCCGGCGAAGACGAGCGGGTTCCCGACATACCGATCGTCGAACCACACCGTGCCGTTGAGCGTCGGTATCCCCATGCGATTCCCGTAGTCGCGGATCCCCGCAACGACTTGGGAGAGCACGCGCTTGGGCGCGAGGCATCCCTTGGGCACGTGAGGAATATCCGGGTGCGCCACGCAGAAGATGTCCGTCGCGGCGATGGGCTTTGCCCCCTGCCCCGTCCCCATGACATCGCGGATGCAGCCGCCGATTCCCGTCGCTGCTCCGCCGTAGGGCTCGATCGCGCTCGGGTGATTGTGCGTCTCGACCTTGAAGCAGACCGCGTGCGTGTCGTCGAAGGCGATGACGCCGGAGTTGTCCTTGAAAACGGAGAGGCACCAGTCAATTGCCTGAGCGCGCTCGTCAACCCCGGGACCAGCAAAGGTCGTCGACTGACCCATCAACTCGTGCGTCGCCGCGGCAACCGTGGTCTTGAGCAGGTTGTGGATCAGGACCGACCCACCCGACTCACTGTCGTGTCCGGGCCTCGCGTGCGTCCCGCACCCCTTGCCTCGATACCGAATCGTCGACTTGAGGGTCTTGTGCACACAGTGCTCGCTCCACGTTTGCGCGAGCGTCTCGAGCTCGATCTCGCGAGGCTCGCGTCCGAGCCGTCGGTACTCCGCTTGGATCGCCTTCATCTCCTCGCGCGACAGGAAGAGATGCGCATCACGCGAGAGTCGATCGAGCTCCTCGTCGTTCAGCGTGATCACTGGCACCTCACGGATCACGAGCGTGTAGCCATGACCGTGAGAGAACCCCTCGGGGTGATACGGCCCATCCACAATTGCGTGGATCACTCCGTTGGCCGCGTGCGCCTCGACGATCGCGCGCGCCTCGGGCTGCGAGATCCCCCAGAACTCGTAACGAGAGCCCGTGCGCACGTCCACCTTCTCATCGAGCAGTGCGTGAACCGCCAACCGAACGCTCTCCGCGGCAGGGTCCATGACGCCAGGCAAGGGATGCACTTCGACAGTCGCGTCGGGTCGAGGTTGCGAGTGCAGAGCCCCCGTGGCTGGCCCGCTTGCCACCCCTTCATACCTCTGCCACGACCAGATCTGAGTCACCGGATCCGCGAGCAGTTCCCGCGCGAGCCGATTGCAGGCTGCCGCATCCAGCGTCCCCTCCACGAGATAGACATTCGTGTGCGCGACCCGCACCCCCTCGCGCAACTGTGCCGCCCGCAACAGCCCTTGCCCCTTGGGGTCCGGAGAGTCCGCAGCGGCGTGCACTTCAAAGCGCACGATCTCCGACTGTGCCACAGGGGTCATCAATCCGATCCTACGCCGGGGAACAGTGCTCAGAATCCCAGTTGCAACTGGGTAATGACGTTGAACTGGTCGCTGGCGTTGGTGTTCTTGTCGGTCTCGTAGCCCGCACCAGTGACATCTGCGACGAATCCAATATCCGACAACGAGATGCCGAACTGAGTCGTCCACTTGACGTTCGACCCCGCGTACACGTTGACCCCAAAGGTGAGAATATTGTTGACATCGGTCGCCAGACCAACGTCCGGACTTACTGCGCCATCGGCCACATTCAGCCACTCCCAGCGACTGAACCCTTCGAGCGTGTCGGTGAACCGGTATCCACCCTGAAGAACCATCGCATAACTGTTGAAGTCCCGCACAGTGGAATCGATGGTCGATCTGGTCCCGGCGCCCACTCCCATGAACGCGACCCCCGCGCTCAAGCCGGCCGACTTGTAGATCGCATCGACGGTCCAGTCGATCGCGCCGGTTGTTGTGTCAAGATTGCTGCCGATGTCGCCGTAGATCGCAGATCCAACCGCCGGTACCCAATGGACTCCCGAACCGAAGCCGCGGTTGTTGTAGTACTGGATCGCCGCGCCGATCATGAGTGCTGACTCGTCGCTCTTCGCAGAACTCTCGGAGTCGAATTGGCTCCATGCGCCCATAGCCTTGAATTCGAGGCGTCCCGCGAGCGAGATGCTGTTGTTCACGCCGGTGGCCCAGTTGCCGTTCTGCACGCGGGGACCGTTGTTGTAGGTGCCCGTCGCACGGAACTGTTCGCTCGCGTAACTCGCCGCGATGCCTTGCGTGTAGCCACCCGAGAAGTAATAGTCGACCACCGAGCGCTCGGCGGTGAGCTGCGCGCCGTCGTTGCGCAGCGACTCCGCCATGAACGGGCTCTTGAACTGGCCGACCTTCACGGAGAAGCCGTTGCCGAAGTCCTTGGCGCCCCAGGCGTCCTGGAGGACCATGGCGTTCGCGGTCGGGGTGTAGGGATCGATGTCCGATCCGTAGTTGAAGCGAGCGGCGTAGGTCCAACTCGGATCGACAACGTTTCCCGAGAAGGACATGCCGGTGCGGCGATTCTCGAAACCCCATGTGGAGACCGCGGGACCGGTGCCAAGGTCAATGTTCTTCCCTGGCTGGTAGTTGTAGGTGAACCGGGCCTGCGCGAGGAAGCTGGCGCTGAGCTTGAAGTTGCCGTCGGCGCTCGAAACGAAGAACCCGTTGTTGTAGCCCGAGGTCGCGCCTGAGCCCTGAAGGGTGGTGCGGGTCTCGGAGTCCGCGAGAACATCCTTCACGACGGACTTGACCTCGGCGGCGCGCTCTTCGGTGAGCCACTTGTCGCCGTTGTGGGACTTGAGAGTTGCAATCTCGCGTCGGAGCAGCGCGAGTTCGGTGGTGACATCGGCCGTCTGGGCAGATGCAACTCCAACGATGAGACCGGCCCCAAGGATCGACATTCGGTACGGGTGGCTGAACAGTTGCATGACCCCGGGAAGAGTAGCCAGATCAAGGCGGCCAGGGCGATACTTGCGGGCCACGGGGGCCGCGATCAGAATCCCAGTTGCAACTGGGTAATGATGTTGAACTGGTCGCTGGCGTTCGTGTTGTTGTCGATGCGGTAGCCCGCCCCATTGAGGTCTGCGCCGCTGCCGATATCCGACAGCGAAATCCCAAACTGGGTCGTCCACTTGACTCTCGCACCCGCGAGCACATTCACGCCGAAGGTGAGCAGGTTGTTGACATCGGTTGCCTCGCCGAACCCACCATCGGTATTGGTCGCGCCAAGAGCCACATTCACCCATTCCCAGCGGCCGAAGCACTCGAGGGAGTCGGTGACGCGATAGCCGGCCTGGGTCACCAGGCCGTAACTGTTGTAACGAGGGAAGGGACCCGTCGAGACGATCGCCGCGCCAAAGCTGGCACCAACAAAAGCCACGCTCGCGCTCAGCCCTCCCGACCGGAAAGTGGCATCGACGGTCCAGTCGATCGCAGCGGTCGTGAGCGTGCCCTGTCCACCGTAGACCGCTGAGGGCACGCTCGGTGCGTAGAGTTGCGTCGACGAACCCCCGCGGTTGTTGTAGTACTGGATCGCAGCGCCAACCATGAGCGCCGCCTCGTCGCTCTTCTCAGAGCTCTCGGAGTCGAACTGGCTCCAAGCGCCCATGGCCTTGAACTCGAAGCGTCCCGCCAGGGCGATGCTGCCGTTGGATCCGAGGTCCGACCAACTCCTGTTCTGTGCGCGGGGGCCGTCGTTGTAGGACCCCGTCGCGCGGAACTGCTCGGCGGCGTAGCTCGCGGCCACCCCTTGCGTGTAGCCGCCCGAGAAGAAGTAGTCGACGACTGAACGCTCGGCGGTGAGCTGCGCGCCGTCGTCGCGGAGCGACTCAGCCATGAACGGGCTCTTGAACTGTCCGATCTTCACCGAGAAACCGTTGCCGAAGTCCTTGGCCGCCCAAGCGTCCTGAAGCACCATGGCGTTGGCTGTCGGCGTGTAGGGATCGATGTTCGATCCGTAGTTGAAGCGAGCGGCATAGGTCCAGCTCGGATCAACAACATTGCCCGAGAATGCCATGCCAGTGCGCCGGCTTTCGAACCCCCAGAGGGAGGTCGAGGATTGATCTGGATCAGGCGTGCCGCTTGGATTCGAAGACTGGTGGTTGTAGGTGAACCGCGCTTGCGCGAGGAAACTCGCGCTCAGCCTGAAGTTCCCATCGGCGCTCGCGATGAAGAACCCATTGTTGTACCCCGAGGTCGCGCCGGAGCCCTGAAGGTTGGTGCGGATCTCCGAGTCCGCAAGAACGTCCCTCACGAGGGACTTGATCTCGGCGGCGCGCCCTTCGGTGAGCCATGTGTCGCCGCTCTGGGACTTGAGAGTCGCGAGTTCGGTCCTGAGTTCCGCGATCTCCGCCGCGAGCTCAGCGCCTTGGGCCGATGCCACACCGCAGATGACTAGCCCCGCCGTGAGCGTCACGGTGCGATGGGCGCGAACGGTCATGACGACACTCCTTGGTGTTGACGAATCAGAACAGCAGCTGCATCTGCGCGCGCATGACGAACTCGTCCGCCTGCGAAACGCGCCAACCGGTCGCGGGGACCGCGTACGACGGGTAGACCGGCGTCAGGCTCCAGCCCATGTCGCCGGTGAACTTCACGTCCTGACCGTCGATGTAGAAGTTCACCCCGAGCGTCACCAAGTCCATGTGGTGCTGATCAAGCAAATAGTTGTCGACGATCATCTGCTCCATGCCCGTCGTCCCGGAGTTGGATGATGTCGTGTGCATGTACTCGTACCGACCGAAGACTTCCCACTTCGGCGCGATGTAGTACGAACCCTGAACGACGAACCCAAGCGCATTCACATGGCCGGCGTCGCCGTAGCGCTGGTTGTTGACATTGTTGACGAAGTACGCCGCATTCGAGTCGACGAAGTCGTAGTACGCGGCCGCGTAGAGCGACGCTCCGCCGTACTGGACTGTCAGGTCCGTCGTGAACCCGATCCATGTGTTCTTCGACGCGCCCGCCGTCGCCCCAGGCCCAGCCTCCATCGACATGATGTGGGTTGGATCCGTCTGCTGCGCGTTGATCGCGACGCCCCAGAGCCAACCCGGCTCGGTGCCGTCGGGACTTGTGAACTGGTCGAATTGCGACCATCCGCCCTCGCCCTTCCAGTCGAATCGAGTCGTGATTCCCCAAATCGCTTCCTGCGCATACCACGGGGAGTTCAGCGGCTGAGAGCCGACGACCTGCGCCGGCCCCGCGATGTTGTCCATACCACCGTCGTTCACCGAGAAACGCCAACGAGCCTCATTGCTGATCCACTCAAGTTCGACTCCCTGCGTGTACCCCATGCCGTAGTGGAGTGAGACGAGAGATCGATCGACGGCCATCTGGTACTGCTCAAGGACGAGGAACTCCCGGCCGAACGGCGCTCGGAACTGCCCCATGCGCACTGACCAGTCATCGGTGAGATTCACTCGGACCCACGCATCGAGCAGCTGGATGGTGCCGGAAGTCGACTCGGTGATGAATGATGGCTTCGGCGTATTGAGTTCAAGCCCGGTCTGATTCTGGGCGACCTGCACTCCGAGATCTTGGCTCTGATTGAAGATCCCCTTGACCATGTACTGGATATCGGGGCTGATCACATGTCCCTGCGCCCATAACTCCATGTTCTGGAGGTCGAAACCGTATCGCGTCGGCACTGGGTCCCAATTGATCCGCGCGGGTCCTGAGATTGACGTCGGTGACTGATACTTCCCTGCCTGCGCGCTCAGCATCCAACGCGTCTGGATGAGTCCGCCGAACTCGACCCGGAACCGGTTGTCGGCGCTCGCAAGAAAGAACCCGTTGTCCCACCCCGCCGTCGCACCCGAGCCCTGCAAAGACGTTCGCGTGGCACTGTCGGCGAGGACATCCTGTACGAGTTCACGGACTTCCGAGGCCCGCTCCTCCGTGAGCCACTGATCCCCCGCCTGCGCCTTCAGTTCGACGACTTGTCCCTGAAGATCCGCATTGCGCCGCTCCAAGGCCTCGAGGCGCCTCGCCATGTCATCGATCTGGCGGCTAGTGGCATCAGTCCCCGCAGTGGGAGGTGTTTGCGCAACGACCGAGGCCGACGCGAGGGTTGCCGCCAAAGAGAGCGAGATCACGATCATTCATCGGCGAGTCTAGCAGCCAACATGAGTCTCGTTGCGGCGACGGAACGGCGCGGTGGTCTCACCGCTGGGGACGCGCTGCGCTATCAGAACCCGACTTGGAGTTGCGTGATGATGTTGAACTGGTCGCTTGCGTTGGTGTTGTTGTCGACGCGGTAACCCGCACCGACCAGATCGACAGTGTCGCCAACGGCCGCCGTTGAGATCCCGAATTGCATCGTCCACTTGACTCGCGGGCCGCCATACACACTCACTCCAAAGGTCAAGTAGTTGTCCACATCCCGGACGCTGGATCCGTCGGGGCTCGTTGCGTTGTACGCGACATCGAGCCACTCCCAACGACCAAAGCACTCGAGCGACTCGCTGCATCGAAATCCCTCCTGAATGACCGCACCGTAACTGCTGAGGTCGACGGCCGGCACTGATGTGTCGAACTCACCGCCATAGTTGGCACCGATGAACGCGCCGCTGAGACTCAGTCCCCCCGACTTGAATACTACGTCGACTGTCCAGTCCACGGCTCCTGTGGTGAAGAGTGCCGGGGCGAGCCCGCCGCCATACACCGGCGACCGGACGCTCGGGAACCAAAGCGCCGATGCCGACGCGCCACGGTTGTTGTAGTACTGGATCGCGGCGCCGATCCTGAGGGCGGACTCGTCGCTCCTCTCAGCACTCTCCGAGTCGAACTGGCTCCAAGCGCCCATGGCCTTGAACTCGAAGCGTCCCGCGAGCGAGATGCTGTTGTTCACGCCTGAGGCCCAGTTGCCGTTCTGAACACGAGGGCCGTTGTTGTAGCTGCCCGTCGCGCGGATCCGGTCGCTCGAGTAATCCACCGCCACGCCTTGGGTGTAGCCACCCGAGAAGTAGTAGTCGACGACCGAGCGCTCAGCGGTGAGTTGGGCGCCGTCGTCGCGCAGTGACTCCGCCATGAATGGGCTCTTGAACTGGCCGATCTTGATCGAGTAGCCGTTGCCGAGGTCTTTCGCCCCCCACGCATCTTGGAGGATCATGGTGAATTCGCCCGGCGTGTACGGGTCGACGAATGATCCGTAGTTGAACCGCACGGCATAGGTCCAACTCGGATCAACGACATTGCCCGTGAAGGCCATCCCCGTGCGGCGGTTCTCGAAGCCCCATGTCGAGTTGGCTTCCTGGCCGACGACTCCCGTGTCGTTTGCGGCCTGATGGTTGTAGGTGAACCGCGCCTGCGCGAGGAAGTTGGCGCTGAGTCTGAAGTTCCCATCGGCGCTCGCGATGAAGAACCCGTCGTCGTAGCCCGAGGTCGCGCCGGAGCCCTGAAGGCTGGTGCGGGTCTCGGAGTCCGCGAGCACATCCTTCACGAGGGACTTGATCTCGGCGGCACGCTCTTCGGTGAGCCACTTGTCGCCGTTCTGCGACTTGAGAGACGCGATCTCGCTTCGGAGCAGCGCGAGTTCGGTGGTGACATCGGCAGTCTGGGCAGATGCCGTAGCGCAGATGAGGCAGGCGCCCAGCATCGAGTGACGGCACGGGTTGTCGATGGCTCCCATCGATCGGGAGACCACCCCGACAAATGAAAAAGGGCCGACCCTTGCGGGTCGGCCCCTTGCGTCTCTATCAGGTCGGGCGGAGATTGCTCCGTCCGACGCTCAAATCTCTGTCAGCAGTTCTGAATCAGAACGCCAGCTGGAGCTGGGTGATGATGTTGAACTGGTTGGCGGCGTTGGTGTTGTTGTCGGCCTTGTAGCCAGCACCGTTGTAGTCGGCGCCGAATCCGACGTCCGACAATGCGATGCCGAACTGGGTCGTCCACTTGACATTCGCACCGGCGTACACATTCACGCCGAAGGTGAGGACGTTGTTCACGTCCTTCGCGATGTCTCCATTCGGGCTGGCCGCCGCGTCGGCGACATCCATCCACTCCCAACGGCCGAAGCCTTCGAGAGTGTCGGTGAAGCGGTAGCCGGCCTGGAAGACCATGGCGTAGCTATTGAATGTCTCGCCGTCACTACTGGAGAAGTTACGGATCTGGCCGCCGTAGTTGGCGCCGACCCAAGCCGCGCTGGCGCTGAGGCCACCCGACTTGTAGGTCGCATCAACAGTCCAGTCGACCGCACCGGTGGTCTCGCCTGCACCGACGCCGTAGATTGCCGATGGGACCGCCGGACTCCAACCACCCGACGCGTTGAATGCGCCACGGTTGTTGTAGTACTGGATCGCAGCACCGACCATGAGGGCCGACTCGTCGCTCTTCGCAGAGCTCTCGGAGTCGAACTGGCTCCATGCGCCCATGGCCTTGAACTCAAAGCGTCCCGAGAGCGAGATGCTGTTGTTCACGCCTGACGCCCAGTTGCCGTTCTGGGAACGGGGGCCGTTGTTGTAGGAGCCCGTCGCACGGAACTGATCGCTCGAGTAGCTCGCAGCAATTCCTTGGGTGTAGCCACCCGAGAAGGTGTAATCGACGAGTGAACGCTCAGCAGTGAGCTGTGCGCCGTCGTTGCGGAGCGACTCTGCCATGAATGGGCTCTTGAACTGGCCGATCTTCACAGAGAAGCCGTTGCCGAAATCCTTCGCGCCCCAAGCGTCCTGGAGAACCATGGCGTTGGGCGTCGGGGTGTAGGGATCAACGGTCGATCCGTAGTTGAAGCGAGCGGCATAGGTCCAGCTCGGATCAACAACGTTGCCCGAGAAGGCCATGCCGGTGCGACGGTTCTCGAAGCCCCAGGTGGAGTTCGCGCTGCCGGTGCCTGCGCCAATGTTCTTCCCTGGCTGGTAGTTGTAGGTGAACCGGGCCTGCGCGAGGAAGCTGGCGTTCAGCTTGAAGTTTCCGTCGGCGCTCGAAACGAAGAACCCATTGTTGTAGCCCGAGGTCGCGCCTGAGCCCTGAAGGCTGGTGCGGGTCTCAGAGTCCGCGAGAACGTCCTTCACGAGGGACTTGATCTCAGCGGCGCGCTCTTCGGTGAGCCACTTGTCGCCGTTCTGGGACTTGAGGGTTGCGAGTTCGGACCTGAGTTGAGCGATCTCGCTCAACGCATCGGTGCCTTGCGCAGATGCCGCGCCGGTGATGGCGAGGCCGCTGGCGAGGATTCCCACGTACTTGGTAAGAGTCATAATTCCTGTGCTCCTGTTTTGAAATTCACCGTTCTTGATACGAGACGCGATTGGTGAACCTTGATTGACACCCAGGATCGGCTGCCCGAACCACGATGGCTCGGACCGACCTGGATTTTTCAGGTATCGACCATTTCTGGGCGAAATCTGAAGGCCCGACTATAAGGCGGCCCGGCGGAACTGTCCAACCACCCCCCGATTCGACGCGGTTTCCAACGCTGTTTTTGACGCGATATCGATGCTGCGCAACGAACGCCGTAGTTATTGGTCGTAGAATCTTGGAATTTGGGGACTAGTTGTCACCGAAACGCGTCGCCAAGAGGACACAGAGACCCACCAACGCTCGCTCCGGATCGGGCGAGAGACCTGTCTTCAAGCCACGGTCTCCGTCGACTGCAACTCGAAACGCCTCTGCACTGGCCGCTACGCCGAGGCGTCTCGCGGCGGAAAGGATCGGACCCGTTGAATCCCCCCACAATCGCAGTTCGCGCGCCACGGCGCCGTCATCGGCCCCATTCGCGCGCAGACTGGCCGCCGCGTGGATCTTCCTCGCGAGATCCACCGCTGACCAGGCAATCATGACCTCTGGAGCCCTCGAAATCCTCAGCAAATCAGCGACTTTTGCAGCTGCGACTCCCGAGTTGCCACTCAGGATGGCCTCTTGAATCTCCCACGCTTGCTCTTCGCGGCTCGCCCCAACGAGGTCAATGACACACGCGCGATCGATCTGGGTCTTCCCGGAGGCGCCGGCCGCCACAGCGAGTTTTCCGAGTTCCGAGTCAAGCCGGGCTAGATCCGTGCCGACCCGCTCGACGAGGAGTCCCGCTGCTGTGGCCTCAAGCGCCATTGTGTGGTGGGCGTTCGCTCGGCTGATGCACCATCGTGCCGCATCAGCGTCGCCGGGTGCCTCGCACTTCAGGACGAGCCCGACCTCGGCGACCATCTTGTCAAAGTTCCCGGGCCTCCAGTTTTGCGACCGCAATAGCAACGTGGCCTCTGCCATGGGTTCCTTGGCGTACCGCTCCATCGCGCGGCGCCGATCCTCCACCCCGAAGAATGCATCGGCATCATCCACGATCACCAATTTGTGCGCGGCCATCAGGCCATAGGAGCGCAGCTCGTCGAGCACGGTCGCGAGCGGGACGGTGGCACCATCGAACACGAACTCATCGACACCTCCGAACTTCTCTCTGAGTGCCTCGCGCAGCCGACGCGTCCACTCAAGGCGCAGAAACGAGTCCTTGCCGTGCAGCACGATTATGCGATGCGAAGCCTCTGGACCGCTTGCCGCCATCGACGCATCGTAGAGCGCCCTCGTCTGCGCGTTGCCCCTATCCTTGCGCGCCTCATGCAGATTCCAACTGATCCGTACGGCCTCGGTCTGCTCGGCGAGGCGCCGGCTACACGAGAGACGCTCTCCGCAGCGGGGGTACCGCTCCCCATGCGCGCGAGCACGTCCTACCAGCGCACCCGAGAGATGACGATCGATGAGCTGCTCCTCGAAAACCGCGTCGTGTTCCTCGTCGGCGAGATCAACCACGCCTCGGCGGCCCGCGT
>CANETX010000049.1 GCA_947441435.1 Planctomycetaceae bacterium | reverse complement strand
CCGGTGGCATGCGCAAGATTCAGGTGCCGCAAGTACCTGCGGGGACGGCGATGGCCGTCGGTCGCAACGAACCCTGTCCTTGCGGATCGGGGAAAAAGTACAAGGCCTGCTGCGGCAAGAAGTGAGCGCGCCCCAAGTCGATCGTTATACTCCCTCGCCTCAATCGCCTCCTTAGCTCAGTTGGTAGAGCAGCTGACTCTTAATCAGCGGGTCGAAGGTTCGAGTCCTTCAGGGGGCATTCGCACGAATGCCGTGGCGGGGTTGCGCGGAGTGGCGCGGAACCGTGCGGCCATTCCGGGGGATCTAGCGCACGAAGACGATGAGCAGGCCGCTGAGCGCCAGCGCGACTGCGAGCACGGCGATCACGAGCGCGAACTTCCATGCTTGCTGCCGGGGGCGGCGCCGTGCGGGCTGGTTCTCGTCCTCGTCGAACTGGTACGCGCGACACTTGGGGCAGATGTCGGAGACCTCCGACACGTCGGCGCCGCACTCGTGGCAACGGCGCACCGAACTCGGCTTCGAGAACCGGGCCACATCCTCGTCGGTCGGATCCTCGTCGCGTTCGTCTTCGTCCTGCTCTGTGCCCATCAGTAGCATCATCATCGCTGCGGCCGTCCCCCAGCGCAACGCCTTCGAGGAGATTCCCAAATGGCCCTGACCCCATCCACGATGACCGCACTCGGGACCCGCTGCCCACCCTTTGGTCTCGTCGATGTCAATTCGGGGCGAACCGTGCGCAACACCGACTTCGCCGGCCGCCCCCTTCTCGTGATGTTCATCTGCAATCACTGCCCCTACGTCGTCTTCATCCAGGCGAAACTCGGGCCGATGGCCCGGGAACTTGAGTCGCGAGGAATCGCTGTCGTCGGCATCTGCTCGAATGACGAGGGGACGCACCCTTCCGACGGACCCGAGCCCATGGCCCACAACGCGAAGGCGCACGGTTGGGCGTTCCCCTACCTCCACGACGCGTCGCAGAGTGTCGCACGCGCCTTCGATGCCGCCTGCACTCCGGACTTCTTCCTCTTCAACGCCGCCCACGAACTCGCCTACCGAGGCCAGTTCGACTCAAGCCGACCTGGCTCGGGCGTACCCGCTACAGGCGAGGACCTCCTCGCCGCGGCCGTCGCGGTTGCCGAGGGGAAGTCTCCTTCCTCGCGCCAACTCCCATCCATGGGCTGCAACATCAAGTGGCGGCTCGCGAAGGTTGCGACACCATAACAAGCAAAAACCCCCGCTTGCGCAGGGGTTAAGCGAGGCGGACGGGGCTCGAACCCGCAACCACCGGCGTGACAAGCCGGTACTCTAACCAATTGAGCTACCGCCCCAAAGGCCAGTTCCAAAACCGCAAGCAGTTTCGGGGGGTGGATGGTAGCGAGGGGGACCACGCCGTCAACCGGACTTGCCCCGTCGGATTCTGCAGCGCGCGCCCCATCACTTCGCGTCGTACCAATTCGCTCCGCTCGCCGAAGTCGCGACAAGCGGCACCTTCATCGTGGCGACCTGTTCCATGCGCGCGCGGATCCACGCGGTGGCGCTCGGCACCTCGTCGATCGGGACCTCGAACACCAGTTCGTCGTGAATCTGGAGGAGCATCTTCGCTTTCGGAAACGACCCAGGCAAGGCCCGATGAATGGAGACCATCGCCATCTTGATCAGATCCGCTGCCGTCCCCTGCACCACCGTGTTGATGGCAATGCGTTCCCCAAGCGCGCGTTCCGCAGGGTTCCGCGAGGCGATCTGGGGGACTGGGCGTCGTCGACCCATCATTGTCTCGACGAACCCGTGAGTCTTGGCCTGTTCGATGCAGCGCCCGAGGAATGCCGCGATGCCCGGGTAGCGGGCGCGGTAAGAGTCGATGATCTCCTTGGCCCGCTGCGGAGTCGTGCCTCCCCCGAGCCGACGGGCGAGCCCGTAGGCGGTGATGCCGTAGACGATCCCGAAATTGACCATCTTGGCCGCACTTCGCTGCGTCGGCGTGACGTCCTCGGGCTCGATGCCGTGGACCTGCGCAGCCACCGCGACGTGGATGTCGACCCCAGCATGGAACGCGGCGATCATGGCCGAGTCATCAGCAAGGTGGGCGAGCACTCGCAATTCGATCTGCGAATAGTCGCACGCGACGAGATGGAACCCCGGCGGCGCGACGAAGGCCCGGCGGATCTCCCGCCCCACCTCCGTGCGAATCGGGATGTTCTGCATGTTCGGCTCGCTCGAAGAGAGCCGTCCAGTGGCCGTTCCCGTCTGGTGGAACGACGCGTGGATGCGACCGGTCGGGGGTTGGATCGCTTCGCGCAGCGCGACGAGATACGTTCCGACAAGTTTCCTAAGCCGTCGGTACTCGATCATCTTGCCCGGAATGTCGCTCTCGACCGAGGGATCCCCCGCAAGTCTCTCGAGCACATCGACGCTCGTGCTCGGCGTCTCCGTTCCGCGCCGGACTGACTTGAGGCCGAGCCCGGGGGGATTGGCCTCGGGGGAGTTGAAGAGCACCGCCGCGAGTTGCTTGGGACTGTCCGGATTGAAGGGATGGGGGGCGGATGCGATGAGCGCATCGCGGAATGCGTCTGTCTCCTTCGAGAGCCGCGCGCACTGATCTTCGAGTTCCTTGCGGTCGACCAGAACGCCGTTCATCTCCATCGTCGCGAGCACTTCGACGAGCGGCATCTCGATCTCGCGGTACAGGCGACCGAGTCCAGCATCGTCGAGGCGCTTCGTCAACAAGTCGTCGAGCCGATGCGCGATGTCGGCATCTTCGGCGGCATAGGGGGTCGCCTTGGCAAGCGCGACTTGGTCGAAGGTCCTCTGGAAGTCGCCACGCCCGATCAGGTCGGTGATGGGGACCGGCGTGTACGCGAGCATCGCCTGCGAGAGTGAGTCGAGCGAGTGGCTGACCCGCGTGGCATCGAGCACATACGAGGCGATCATCGAGTCGCCGACGAGCCCGCGCACCCGCACTCCGTGACGGGCGAGGACTTCGAGGTCGAACTTGGCGTTGTGCGCGACCTTGGGGATCGACGGATCGTCGAAGAGTGGCGAGAGAATCGCCAGCGCCTCCTCTGTCGTCGCGTGCGTCTCCGCTTCAGGAGAGCGCACGGGGATGTAGACCCCCTCTCCTTCCCTGAAGGAGAAGCTCAGGCCGCAGAGTCGGGCGACGACGGTGTTGAGCGAGTCCGTCTCTGTGTCGAAGGCGATGCGCTCGCCACGATTGGCGGCCTGCCGCGCCTCGTCGACGAACGCCGAGATCTCTCCCACAGTCTTGAGGCACCGGTAGTTGGCCTGATGAACGGGATGATCGGCGGCGATTCCTCCGATGCCACCAGGAACTTCGCCCTCCGTGTCGAGAGCAGCGAACAGTGGCGCATCCTCGAATCTCGCGGAGGAAGCCCCCTTGGGCTTCTTTGGCGCCGCTGGCCCGACAGCGACCGCAGGCGCCGCAGTCGATGCCACCGTCGCGCGTGTCCCGCCCACAACAGACTCGACTTCCCCCTTCAGTCGTCCGAACCCAAGCGTCGTGAGCAGCTCAAGGAGTTCCGGGAGTCGCGCCCGCGCCAGGTCCACACGCGCAGCGTCGTAGGAGAAGTCGATCTCGCAGTCTTCCTTGAGCGCAACGAGTTTCCGCGCCACCGCGAGCGTGCCGCGGGCGGCCTCGATTGCAGCTCGCCGCTTGGGAGTGAGCGCCTCAAGATTGGCCAGCACTCCGTCGAGCGAGCCGTAGGTCGTCACGAGCTGCGCCGCAGTCTTGGGGCCAATTCCAGTTACGCCCGGGACATTGTCGACCGAATCCCCCATCAGCGCGAGCATGTCGGCCACCTGATCGGCGCGGACCCCCTTGGTCTCGAAGAGTTGCTCAGGACCCAAGTCAATCCCGGTCTGCGGATCGAAGAGGCTCGTGGACGCGTCGACGAGCTGCGAGAGATCCTTGTCGCGCGACACGATTCGGATCCGAAGCTGCGGCTGTTCCCGTTGTACGCGCCGCACAATCGTCGCGATCACATCGTCGGCCTCGACGGCAGGAATCGCAAAGATCGGAACGCCGAACAACCTCGTGAACTCAAGGCACCGCTCGACCTGCGGGTGGAAGTCAATGGGCGCGGGATCTCGGTTCGCCTTGTACTCGGGGTACAGCTCCGAACGGAATGTCTCCTGATCCCCGGCCGCATCGATGACCAGGACGAGATGACCCGGAGCACGCTCCCGAATCAGCCGCATGAGCATGCCGACGAATCCGAACACCATCTGGGTCGGCTCGTTCGTCGTTGGACTCGTCATCCCTCCGCGGATGGCGTAGTAGGCGCGAAAAAACTGCGCGTGCCCGTCAACAACATAAAACGTGTCGTTGCTGTCGGGCACGCGCATCGTGCTTGGGTTGTTCGGAGAGGAACTCAGCCCTTGGTGCCGAGGGCTTTCAGGATGTCCGACTTGAGTTCGCCGGTCAGGTCGCCCTTGGGATCAAACCCTTGGTGCACCTTGGCGACCTTGCCGTCAGTACCGATGACCACCGTCGCGGGAATGCCATCAAAGCCGTACTGCTTGACGACATCGCCCGGATGGTCGATCAGGGTGGGGAAGGTGAAGCCTTGCTTCTTCCAGAACTCACGCGACTTGTCGAGCGGGTTCTCGCCGCGCTCCCAGACGTTGATTCCGAGGACCACCGCGGGCTGCTTCGTCTCGGCGACCCACTTCGCGAGAGCCTCAATCGAAGGAAGTCCCTTGCGGCACGGTCCGCACCAGGTCGCCCAGAAGTCGACAACGACGACCTTGCCCTTGAGGTCGGCCAAAGTCACCGTCTTTCCATCGAGATCCTGCAGCGAGAACGTGGGAGCCACGGCACCGACAGCGATCGCCTTCACCGCCTCCGGAGCGAGTTCCGCCTGTGAGGCGACGGCCGTGCGAGTGCCGGGGTCGAACGCGATCGGGGTCGGAAGCGTGTCCATCACCTTCGGGTCAAGTGTGAACTGGACATTGAATCGGATCCCCTCCGGTGCGCCCGGAGGACAGAGCACGAGTGCCATCGACTTGATCAGCTTTGTCGCCGGATCGACATTCAGCACGAGATCGTTGGTGGCCTCGCCGATGAGGATCTGGTCAACGCCATCCTTCTGCCGATAGCCCAGAATTGACCCGGCGTGGGAGCCACCGAATGAGAACGCCTCGGCGGCCTTCCCCGCAGGGAGTCCGCCACGGAAGTCGAGATGGGGCAGTGGCAACTCAAGTCCCTCGAACTTTGTCTTGAGGGTGTTGGCAACGGTTCCGTCGAGCGCCGCCACGACATACTTGTCAGTCGAGTCCGCGACCGACAGATACACCTGCCCGCCGACCGAGACGAGTTCTGCGCCGGTCATCTTGACGCGGAGATCCTCCCCGGCGCCAATGTCGACCGAAAGCGAGTCCTTCTGTTCGCCGCCAGGAATCAAGACCTGCCATGTAACCGTGTCGGTCATCATCGGTGCAGCCTTGTATGCCGCGGCAACAGCATCGAGTTCTGCGACACCCTTGGCGATCGCCTCTGGCGACTTCGCCGTGGCATCGAACGACTCAGCATTGAGCGCGACCTTCGGGAACAGGTCCTGCATTTGCGGCATCGGCGGAGCTTCGTCGGCCCCGCCTGCTGGGGACGGCGGCGCCGCGGGAGGCGTAGAGCCATCCTGCGCGAAAGCCAGGGAGGAGAGCAGGATGGAAGTGACGAGGCCCGCGTGGGGCAGAGCCGACCGCAATGTGAACATAAAGATCTCCGTCGACCGCATCAGCCAGAGGTGGCAACCCGTGCGCGCCACATGGCGACGCCCAAAGTCCTGTTTGTCCCTTGCAGGATCGACAAATGCGATGCTAACGGAGTCCGGCTCTCGGGCAGCGTGGCGGTCGGCCACAATTCGAGGAGCGGGACAAGGACGAAAGCCCTCTGTTGCAGTCGCGGATGAGGCAAGGTGAGTTCTGGCGACTCATGCGGCGCGTCCCCAAGCATGAGGAGATCGAGATCGATGGTGCGCGGGCCATTCTTAGTCGAGGGGTCGCGGACCCGACCCAGCCTGCGCTCGATTGCGTGGAGGCACGCAAGGAGAGTGAGCGCGTCGACAGCGGACCGGACTTCGCAAACGGCATTCAGATATGCAGGCTGCGGAGGGCCGACGGGCTCCGTCTCGTAGATCGAACTCGTTGCGATGACCTCCAACCCCTCGGACTGCTCCATTGCCTCTACTGCGCGGTCGATCATCGCCTCCCGGTCGCCGAGATTCGAACCCAAGGCGATGAATCCGCGGACGAACATCAGCGTGTCTCCCACAGCAGCGGAAGATCGCCGTGACCGAGGATCGAGAGCCGTGCCAACTGCACAGCGAGGGCTGTCGTACGGCGCCTGACTTCAGCGCGTCCTCCGGGGATCAGGAATGCACGCGCCATCCCCTGCTGGGCGCTCTCGGGGACCTCGCGATCCACGAACCCGATCCACACCGTTCCCACGGGTTTGGTCGGGGTGCCCCCATCAGGTCCCGCGATGCCGGTCGTCGAGAGGCCAAAGCGGACGCCGCACCGCTCAGCTGCCCCGTGCGCCATCGCGCAGGCGACCTCCCCGCTGACCGCTCCGTGCGCTTCGATGAGCGCACTCGGAACGCCAAGCGCGGACTCCTTCACCGAGTTGGCGTAAGCGATGACGCCTCCAACAAACCACTGACTCGATCCCGGCGCGCTCGTCAGGAACGACCCGATCTCTCCTCCGGTGCAACTCTCAGCGACTGCAATCTTTTCGGCGCGATCAAGCAACGCTCTGCCGAGGGAGTGCGCCAGCGTCTCTTCGCCGCGGCCAAACACATACGGACCCCACGCCTGCGCGATGTGCGCGGCGGCCGCATCCATCGCCGCGTCGGACGCCCCCGCTCCCCACCCGCGCACGCGCGCGCTCACGATCGCCGCGCTCGCAGTGGTCCCGACCAGCGGATTCGCCGAGCGATCCATGAGCGCCCCGAGCCGCGTCGCCGCCAGAGACTCCGACAGGCCGCAACTGTGGATCGCGAGAGTTCGCACCGCCGCACGCGCCCCACTCGTGAGCCTCGGGAGCACCGACTCCTCAACCATCGCCTTCATCTCGTTGGGAGGACCCGGGAGGCAGAACACATCGGACCCGTTCACGCTTGCCGCAATCCCAGGAGCAGTGCCGAGGCGGTTGGCGATGAGCGTCGCACCTCGGGGGCAGAGCGCTTGCCTCGCATTTATTTCCGGCATCTCCATCCCGCGAGCGGCGAAGCGCTGCTCCAGAAACGACAGCGCCTCCTCGTCAACGCACAGAGGCACTCCGCCGAGCGCGCGAGCGAGCGCCTGTCTCGTGAGATCGTCATCTGTCGGGCCTAGTCCTCCCGTGCACACCACGACTCCAGCATGTGCGGCGAGTTCGACGATCGCGCGTGCGATCTCGGCCTCGTTGTCTGGCACGGTCCGGAACTCGCGCACCATGAGCCCCAGCGGCAGCAACGCATTGGCGATCCACGGGGCATTACGTTCGGAAACTTGTCCGAGCATCAATTCGTCGCCAATTGAGAGCACTGCCGCCGTGTTTTCCACGTCGCGAGCGTATCTCCGAGACTAGACTCGCAGGCGTGACGACCCTCACCCACCCCGCTGATCGCCTGTACGCGGCGATCGACAGCATTGGCTCGCCGGTGTGCGTGGGCCTCGATCCGGTTCTTGAGAAGTTGCCCTCGGCGCTCTCGGGTCGCTCGGGAGTTGGGCGCATCGAGTCATTCAGTCTGGGCATCATCGAGGCGGTGCGAGGGCTCATCCCTTGCATCAAGTTCCAGTCGGCGTGCTACGAACGATTCGGCCACGAGGGACTCCGCGTCCTCGAGGTGGCGATGGCGGCCGCGCGTGAGGCTGGCATGTGCACCATCCTCGATGCCAAGCGGGGAGACATCGGCGTTTCGGCCGAACACTACGAAGCGGCGCTCGTGGGCCACTATCGCGCCGATTGGACGACAGTCAGTCCTTATCTCGGGATGGACACGGTCGTTCCATTCCTGCGGACCGCTGGAGCGTTCGCCTTGGTGCGGACGTCGAATCCCGGTTCGGACCTGCTCCAGGGGCTCCTGACTGCGGGCGGTGCGACGATTGCCGAACGAGTCGCCGATCTCGTCGCTGCCGAGGGGAACTCGCGCGTCGGAGCCTGCGGCTACAGCAGCCTCGGCGCCGTCGTCGGCGCAACAAAGGTGCGCGACATTGACGCGCTCCGCAAGCGAATGCCAGCGCAGATCTTTCTTGTTCCGGGGTACGGCGCCCAAGGAGGCACGATTTCGGATGTGCTGCCTTGCTTCCATGCCGACGGACGAGGGGCGCTCATCAGCGCAAGCCGCAGCGTGATCTACCCGGGTGTATCGGGGCTGGACTGGAGGTCGTCCGTGCGCAGGGCCGCGAACGACTTCGCCTCGGAAATCTCGGCTGCACTCGCTCCCGCTGGCGCACGCCCGTCGCACGCATGAGCCGCGCGCCGCTCCTCGTTTCGCTCGCGGCGATCCTCGTCCTGACGCTCACCCCAGCGCTGATGTTCCGGGGAGAGACCGTTGATGGATCGCAGGGGACGCTCATCGTGCTGACTCCCCACAACGAGCAGATCCGCTACGAGTTCAGTCGGGGCTTCTCGAATTGGCACGCCAAGAAGTACGGGCACCCGGTGGGGATCGCGTGGAGCACTCCCGGAGGAACCACCGAAATCCGCCGGATGCTGGTGGCCCAATACGAAGCGGACCTCCGCCACGGCACGGCCATCGGCGGTGACTCGGACATTCTCTTTGGAGGCGGTTCGTACGAGTTCCATGCCCTCACGCGCCCGATCACCGCGATGCGTGCCGGCAAGGAAGTCTCGACAACCATTCTCGAACCCTGCGAGTGGCTGACTCCCGAGAAGCTCGCGGAACTCTACGGAGAGAACTCGCTCGACGGACAGCCGATCTACGACTCGCAGTGTCGCTGGTTCGGGGCGGCCCTGAGCACCTTCGGCATTGTCTCCAACGCTTCGCTCTGCGATCACCTCGGTGTCGCCCCTCCAGAGACGTGGGAGGAGTTGGCAGATCCGCGGCTCTTGGGGAGCGTGGCCCTCGTCAATCCAGCGCAGAGCGGTTCGATCGCCACGGCGTTCGAGACGATCCTCCAGCGCCTCGGTTGGGTGCGCGGGTGGCAGGTGCTTCGACGCGCCGCTGCAAACTCGAATCAGATCCTCGCGGCGAGTTCGCGGATTCCGACCGCCGTAGGCAACGGTGAGAGTGCCGCCGGCGTCGCCATCGACTTCTACGGCCGCTATCAGGCGCAGGCGCTTGCCGACGAGGCACAGGAAGCTGGCGACCCATCGATCGCGCGGCTCCAGTTCCTCGCCCCGCGCAGCGAGAGCGTCATCGATGCCGATCCCGTGGCAGTGCTGCGCGGAGCACCGAACCGCGAACTCGCTCATCACTTTGTGGAGTACTGCCTCTCCATGGAGGGGCAGATGCTCTGGCAATTGCCCCACGGAGAGGGCGATGCATGCGGATACCCGCGGCCGGAGCTCTATTCGCTGCGACGACTGCCTGCACGGCGCGCGGCCTACGCCTGCTGCGAGCCCTGTTTCGTCGACAAGGTCAATCCGACGATCGACCAGGTGCCGATGGTGGCCAACCCAAACTTCCGAGACTTCGTCTCACCGATCTTCGTCTCCATGGCGATCAATCAGGGGGATCTGCTGGCCAATGCGTGGAAGCGCATCCTCGCGCATCCCGCCTACCCCCAAGGGGGCGACATCGTGACGGCAGAGCTGGTGACCGACCCACAGTTGAAGCAGTGGCTCAGCGCATTCGATGCCATGCCCACGGTCGCCGCCCCCGACAACGGTTCCCTCGATCTTGCCGATCCCGCGCAACTCGGGGCGATCCGGGCCGGTTGGCTCAAGGGCGGCTTCAAGGACCGCAATCTGTGGTCGGCACGCGACGAGCCGGGGAGAGTCCTCCGCCGCAACTTCACCGACTTCTTCGAAGAGCGCTACTCGTCGATCGTCGACTCTCCGGGTTGACCGTTTGTCGGACGCACGAGACTTACACTCGCCTTGATGTCCGCCGCGCCGCGTCCTGCACACCTCACACTGCACCCGACCGATGGACTCTCCATCGACTGGAACGACGGGAGCAGTTCTCGGTACGGGGTTGCCCTGCTCCGCCGACTCTCTCCCTCGGCGGAGGCGCGCGTCTTGCGCGAGTCGCTCGCCGCCAATCCGCTCACGGTGCTTCCCGCTGGAAGCGATGCGCCGCTGACCGCACTCGACGCCGAACTCGTGGGGACCTACGCCGTGCGAATCCGGTTCAGCGATGGACACTCGACTGGGCTCTACAGTTGGGAGTACCTGCGGTCGATTGACCCGGCTGGAACAGCTCCATGACGATGGCGCCGTCGGACCTCGCGCTCCCTCCGGGCGTTGCACCTTCCGGCGTCGTTGTCTTCGCGGCGGCGGTCGATGTCCGGCCAGAGGATCTCAGCCATCTCGTCCCACACGCCAACAATGTGCAGTACCTGAGGTGGATTGATCGCGTCACGGAACTTCACCTCGACTCGACAGGCGAGACACGTGCGACGATGGCGAGCGAGGGACGTATGTGGTTTGTCGCCAGACACGAGATCGACTATCTCGCGGAGGTCTTTGTAGGAGAACGACTTGGGATCGCGACATGGATCGCGGAGTCTGGACGGACCACCGTGCAGCGTGCGACGGCGATCTGGATCGCCACATCGGGGGTGATCATCTGCAAGGCTTCGTCGCGGATGGTTCACGTCAACCTCGTGTCCCGGCGGCCGTGCCGCCCACCGGTGGTTGGTAAAAAAAGTGTGGCCGACCCCGCCGTGCAGCCGAAAGATGATCCGTGAGGCAGGGCAAAGGGTCCAGACTCACAGAAAGCATCTTTCTCCCCTCCGCCCCCCGACTCTGTTCGTCGCGGGGGTTTTTCTTGCCACGCGCCTGTCACGAGGCTGCGTGAGGGGTTCGCGAGCCCGAGCGCTTCGAACTACACTCGGGTCATGAAGACATTCACTCTCATTGCCGCCGTCGGCTCCCTGTGCCTCCTTGCGGGGTGCGGCGATTCCGGTTCACGCACAACCAAGGTCCAGCCCAAGCCGCCACCGACCGCCGCGGAGAAGGTGCCCGGTCCGGATGACGCCTTCAATCAGAATCGCGCACTGACTTCGACGACCGATGGGCCGAAGAGCCCCCCAAAGAAGCCAAAGCCAAAGTAAGTCGCGCTCGAGATCTCAGCCACACATCATTCGCCGCAGGACGTCGAGTCCCGCGGCGATTTTCTCTTCTGGGGCGGCGAAGCTCAGCCGGATGTGAGTGTCGCGGGAACTGAACACTCCGCCGGGCACCACGATCAACTTGTGCTCGACAGCGCGTTCGGCGAACTGCGTTCCCGTGAGCCCAAGCCTCTTGGGAATCTCGATGAACGCGTAAAACGCCCCTTGCGGCACCGTGACACTGGTCACACCCGCAAGTGAATCGACAATCAGGTCGCGGCGCTTTACATACCTCGCGATGATCGGGGCCAGATCGACGTGGAAGCACTCCGATGCCGCCGCCTGCAGGGGCGTCGGCGCGCAGACGAACAGATACTGCTGCAGGATCGCCATCCGCTGGATGAGTGGACGCGGTCCAGCCGCATACCCGAGTCGCCAGCCGGTGCACCCGTAGCTCTTTCCGAAACCCCTCACCAGGAGCAGCGACTTCGACATCCGCGCGGGGCTTGGGCATCTCCCTTGGTCGAGCGCCTCCGGGAACGTGAACGCGTCGTAGATCTCGTCAGAGACGAGGAGCACGCCGCGCTCCTCGCACAACTGGACGATGTCGGCGAGCTCGCGCGGCGACAAGACCACGCCGCAAGGGTTGCTCGGACTGTCGATGATCACCATCTTCGTGCGCGGCGTGATGAGCGGGGCGATGCGCTGCGCCGTCATGCGGAAGTCGGGGTAGGTGTTGCAGAGCACGGCCTGCGCGCCGGCGACCTTTGCGAACTGCGGATACGCGACGAAGTACGGATCGGGGATGACGACTTCGTCTCCTGTCTCCAGCAATGAAAGCGCGGCGAGCACGAGCGCTCCCGTCGTACCGAGCGTGACGATGAGATCTTCCTCGCCGCCTGCCTGCCAGCCGATGTCGCTGGCGAGGTGCTCCCAGATCGCTCGGCGAAGGTCGGGAATCCCTTGCGTCAGCGAGTAGCCGGCTCGGTCTGACTCGATCGCACGGATGGCCGCCTGCTTGACGCGCGCATCAACCGGGAAGTCCGGCTGGCCAATCGAGAGGTTGATGGGATCCTCGATCGATGCACCCAACTCGAAGGCCCGACGGATGCCGGATGCATCGATGGAAAGTGCGCGACGCGAAAACAGCCGACCGAAGTCAAGCGAGCACGGACGCTTGGTCGCGTCCATCTCTTACTTCTTGCCCGCAGGCGCTGCAGCCTTGCCCGCGGCTGGCTTTGCCCCAGCAGCCGGTGCTGCCGCCCCTTCGGCCCCTGCTGCTGCCGCTTCCTTCTTGGGCTTCTTGGCGACCGCAGCCTTGATCGAGCGGACCTTTGGAAGTCCGAGCGCCGAGTTCGCAGCCTTCGAGAACTTCTCGACCTCCGTCAGTTTGGCGATCCGCTCCGTCCGGGTGAGCACATTGCGGTGCTGGTTGAGTGCTCCTGACGTGGACTTGAGGGATCGATGCATGCTCATGGCTGACCTTTGAAGAGTTTGGGGTAGTAGTCGTGGAAGTCACCGTTGCCGCGTCCGACCGCCTTCCACTGCGCGCCGACCGCCCGAATCTTCGCCTCCAGTGCCTTGACGGGAGCCGCCCCACGCTCGTCCCTCCCGAACCCGGGGAGGACAATCACTTGGGACCGAGCATTATGGCTTGGAAGTGCCACGGCATCAAGTCCCTTGCCTCTGCAGAATGCGACCATCTCGTCGGCGCGGTCGGCCGGGAGTTCCCCAGCGACGATGAAGTAATTGAGTCCCACTTGACGGGGATCCCCCATGGGAGGGGCTCCCAGGGCCGAATCTCCGGGCAAAACCGCTGCGTCGGTCCCTGCGCTGGGCTTGGCGACGATGGGTGGAGTCAGCGCAGCGCCACTCCCGATGGGCTTCAATGG
>CANETX010000048.1 GCA_947441435.1 Planctomycetaceae bacterium | reverse complement strand
TTCGTCGCGCTGTCGATGGTGGTGCTCAACTTTCTCCTCAACATCACTCTCATCTGGACGCCACTCAACACGGCCGGCCTCGCCCTCTCGACGGCCATCTGCTCGATCCTCCAGATGATCATCCTCGAACGACTCCTCGCGAAGCGTGTGGGAACGCTCATCACTGGTGAGGTGGTCAGGAGTTGGTGGAAGAGCGCTTTCGTCACCGCCGCGATGGGCGTCACGGTCTTCGTCACGATGACTTTCCTTCCGGCGCAGGGCTCGTGGAGCACGATGTTCTGGACGCTCCTTGTCCTCGTCGCGGTCGGCGCAACCACCGCGCTCGGGGCCGCCCGGCTTGCCGGGATGCCCGAAGTGCGGTGGGCACTCGGAAGAGGGTGACGCGTTCGGAGAATCAGCCGCCGCTCGGAGGCACCGGCTGCGACTTCAGCGTCACGGGATCGCGCGGAGCAATCTGCACCGCCGGTCCGAACAGCGCCATGGTCGCGCGCCCCTGAAGATCGCCCTTGGCGACATCGGCCCACTTCCCGACGACGAGGATCGTCATCTTGGAGGAGTCGAGGTGCTTCTGGGCACACTTCTGGATCTCTTCCGGAGTGACCGCGCGGATCTTCTCGCGGAAGGAATCCCAGTACCCCGCCGGACGCTTCGTCATCTCGTCGCTCACGAAGACGCCGAGCGTGCCAGCCTTGGAGGCGAAGTTCGCAGGGAAGGTCTCGATGAACGAATTCTTGGCGATGTCGAGTTCGGAGTCGCTCACTTGGGAATCCCGCATCCGCGTGATCTCCTCAAGGATGATCTTGGTCGCCAAGGCGCAGGTCGGGCTCTTGCTCTCGAATCCGGCGCGGAACGTGCCGGGATAGAACGCACCCGCCTTGAAGCCCGAGCCGGCGCTGTAGGCCAGCCCTTCGTCGCTTCGCACCTTCTGCACGATGCGGCTCGAAAAGCCGCCTCCGCCGAGGATCTCGTTCATGAGGGTGTACGCGAAGAAGTCGGGATCGTCGCGCTGAATCGCCGGCATGCCGATGGTGACTTTGCCCTGGGGAATGTCCTTTTCGACGAAGAAGACGCCGGGGACCATGGTGTGGGTCGGCGCGTCCGGCTTCGGGTTGGCGGGCCCCTTGGTCCATCCTGCAAATGCCTTCTCAAGCGCCGCAGGGAGAGTCTTGGGGTCGAAGTCGCCGGTCACGGAGATGATCATGTTGCCCGGGTGAAAGATGGATTCCGCCCTCTTCGTCATGTCCGCGGCGGTGATGGAGTTGATCGAGTCACCGGTGGCTTGCGCCGCCTCGAAGTGATCCTCGCCGAAGACGAGGTAGCCCCACTCGCGTCCGCTGATCGAGGACGCGTTGTCGTTGCGCTGCTTGAGCCCTTCAAACACTTGGTCGCGGGCGATCTTGAACTTGGCTTCGTCAAAGGCGGGGTTGCGCAGAAGGTCAACGAGGATCTTCAGGCTCTCGTCAAAGTTGGACTTGAGGCAGTCGACAGAGGCAGTGGACATCCAGCCGCTGGACATCACCCCCAGGTTGGTGGCCATGAACTCGAGCTTCTCATCAACCTCGTCAGCAGAGAGAGACTTGGATCCGCCGGTGCGGATCATCGACGCCGTCATCCCCGCGAGGCCGACTTGGTTGGCGGGGTCCATGTTCGATCCGCCCATGAATGTCATGGTCAGGTTGATGAGCGGGAACTCGTGGCTCGGGAACATGTACAGCGGCGTTCCATCGCTGAGTGTCGTCCGGTACTCGCTGGCCTTGGGAGGAGTGAACTTGAGTTCCGGGTATGTCAGCGTCTCGGGGCGCGGGGGGATCTTGCCCTGGCCGCTGGATGTGCTCGCCACGGCGAGCGCGACGGAGATGGAGAGGATGGCGTGTGTCATGTGTGGCAGGTATGTCATGGTGGCGTCTTTCGTGCGGGTCGGGCGTCGGTTCACTTGGCACCTCCGGCCGATTCAAGCTGCGCGATGCGTTCCCTCATCTTCTTGACCATCAGGTCGAGCATGGGCTTCATCTGGGGGGGGACCTGCGCGGCCTGCGCCTCGATCTGGGTGAGCCCCTCCTTCATTGAGTCGAGGTCGTTGTCCTTCATGATCTGCGCGATCATCTGCTTGGCCCGTGCTTGCATCGGTGCGGGAAGTGCCGCGATGTCGGGATCCGCCGCCCCTTCCGCTGCGGCCGATCCGGCCTTGCGGACGAAGGTCGCGACCGAGCGGTTCGACTCGTCAAAGTACTTCTTGGCGACCCGCTGGATGTCCGCAGGCGTCACCGCCTGCAGCTTCTTTGGGTTCTCGTTGATCTCTTCCCAGCCTCCGATCGTCTCACTGATGGCGAGGCCGATCATGAGGCGGAAGTTTGCCTGCAGGCCGCGGTAGTGGTCCGCGGCAACGTTGTTCTTGATCTTCTGGAGTTCCTCGTCGCCGACGAGCTCGTCTTGGAGGCGCTTCAACTGTCCATACCACGCCTTCTCGAGGTCAGCGGGGGTGGCATCGCCCTTGGTCTCGCCGCTGAAGGCGAAGGCCCCCGCAAACTTGCGGCTGTCTTGCTGCGAGGCGGCGGAACTGGCGATCTCGCCTCCCTCGACCATCGACTTGTAGAGGCGGCCGGTGCGGCCGTTGAGGACTCCCGCCATCATGTCGAGTGCATACGAGTCGGCGTGTTTCGCCGGAACGGTGTGGTATCGCACTTCAACCTGCGGCTGGCACTCGGCCTCCGCATTCATGCGCTGCTCGGCCATCTGCTTCTGCTCGAGGGTGACGACGGGCGGCGGTGAGGTCGTGCCACGTGAGAGCCGCGAGAAGTACGACTCGATGAAGGGCTTGATCTCGTTCACCTTGAAGTCGCCGACGATGATGCCGACGAGATTGTTGGGGCGGTAGTAGATGTTCCAGTACTTCATCGCCTCATCCATCGTGTAGGAGTTGAGGTCGCTGGTCCATCCGATGACTGGCCACGAGTAGGGGCAGGACATCCAGAACATCGCGTCGAACTGCTCCTGGAACGCGCCGGTCGGCGTGCTTTCCGTGCGCAGGCGTCGCTCCTCATGGACGACATCGCGCTCGCTGTAGAACTCGCGGAACACGCTGTCGTTGAGCCGGTCGCTCTCCATCCAGCACCAGAGCTCAAACTTGTTGCTCGGCACTTGGATGAAGTAAAACGTGAGGTCGTAACTCGTGAAGGCGTTCATGCGCGCGCCTCCGGCCTTTGTGTAGATCTTGTCGAACTCATCCTTGTTGATCGAACCGAGCTTGGCCTGCTCCGCTTCGAGGTCGGCAAGCTTGGCCTCAAGCGCCTTGGCCTGCGCCTTTCCTGCGTCGGTCGCGCGATCCACCCCGGCGAGTTCTTTCTTGAGGTCGGAGATGGGGGTCGTGTTGAGTCGACCCTGCTGCGTGTCCATCGACTTCTTGAGTTCGGCCCGCATCGCGGCGAGTTCCGGCGTGTCGTTCTTCACATTCCAAGGATCGTCGATCTCGCCCAGGAAGTAGCGCTGGTACTGCGTCGTCCAGGTGTAGAGATTCATCGCGTCGCGGAGCTTCTTCTGCTGCGCGCGGTAGTCGGCGTCGCGGGTCTTGTCGGGGGTCCCGATCGTGTTGGTCCCCTTGAACATCATGTGCTCGAAGAAGTGGGAGATGCCGGTGATGCCCGGTCGCTCGTTGACGGAGCCGACCTTCGCCAGCCACCCGCAGGAGATCGTGTTGGGCTCGTCGTTGCGCGGGACGAGGATGAACTTCATCCCGTTCTCAAGAGTGACGATCTCGGGGGTCAGTTGCTGGGCGTGTGACGCGGGGGTCAGGCCCACCCACATCAGGAACGCGGCGGCCAAGAACATCTGATGGATCACTCGTTGCAGGTTGGTCATGCTCATCATGCTTCTCTCCAAGGGGGACGGATCGGGCGGAAGGGGTATTTGTAGGCGATTTTTGAAGGCGAAGGTTCAGCGGTGGCCGTTCTGGGCTATGGTTCGCCATATGGCCTGCCTGCCCCGCCTTGCAATGGTGATTGCGGCGACGTGTGTCGTCGCACCCGCGTCGGGGCAACTGCGCGTCATGAACTACAACTACGCGCACTTGGGGGGGGACTCGGCATCCCTCCAGGCCGTCTTGGCGGCGGCGCACGCCGATAACTCGGAGGGCTGGGCCAAGCCCGTCGACATCATGCTCTTCCAAGAGGTGACGAACTCGACGGTCGGGACCCTCCAGACCTTGGTGAACGGCGCGGCGCCGGCGGGCTCGACTTACGCGCGTGCGACATTCACGACGTCGGGGGGCGAGGACTCGGCTGCCGGAGCGCAGTGCGCGTTCTACCGGATCGAGACGATCTCAGAAACGGTCAGCGGCCACGTGGACATCGCCACCGGCGCAAGCCGCAACAGCGATCGATGGCTCTTCAAGTTGGTGGGCTACTCGTCGACGGCGGCGAGCGTCTATGTGTACAGCTCGCACTTCAAGGCGTCACTTGGGTACGAGTCGGACCGGGAGACGGGCGCGCTGGCGGTCCGCGCCAATGCGAACGCCCTTGGGGCTGGTGTACGCGCGATCTATGTCGGCGACTTCAATGTCTACGTCAACACAGAGCCCGCGTACCTCGCGTTCATGGCTTCGGGGAATGGCCAAGCACTCGACGGCCTCGGCACAGGTTCGTGGGCTGGAACTGCGAATGCCTGGAAGCACACACAGAGTCCGCGGCTCGCATCGGGAGGGCTCGTCGGCGGCGGCTTGGATGATCGGTTCGATCACCACTTGCCGACCTTGCAGCTCGGCGACGGCGAGGGCATCAGCCAGATCGCGAACACCCATCGATCGCTCGGCAACGACGGGAACCACTACAACCTCGACATCAACAACGGGAACAACACATATTTCCCCGCCGATCGGACTCGATCGAACGCGCTCGCGGATGCGCTGTGGGCGGCGTCCGATCACATCCCGGTGATCGTCGACTACCAAGTCCCTGCAGTCATGGGAGCAACGCTCGGAAGCGTCCCCCCGAGGATCGTGCAGGGGGCGGCGGCATCAGCGGTCGTGAGCATCAAGAATCTCGCCGGCGTGGTGACCGCACTCGGCGCAGACGAACTCGACTACTCCGTCACGGGCAGCGGCGGGTTCGCGGGGACGTCGTCCGGCATAGCTCCGCTCGCACCCGCGTCCGCGAGCGCGACTCTGTCGCTCGCTTCCTCGACGGTCGGAACTTTCTCGCCGCAGGCGGTCGTCACAAGTTCCTCGGAGGGCGCGCAGAACGCGTCCATCTCGCTTCCCGGATCGTTTACCGTCGTCGCCAAGTCGCGCCCTTCGTGGCAGGCCAACGCGCTTGCGCAAACGGGGACTCACTCGGTTTCCATCAACCCCGCAACGACCCTTGATGTCGACATCCCACTGTTCAACTACGGTTGGACGAACGCGCAGTCCAAGCTGGATGCGGACTACTTCGCGACGACACCCGTTGCGGGGCCGGTGCAGGTGATCGCGCCGCTGCCTACTTTGATCGCAGGGACTCCCGGGTCAATCCGCGTTCGCGTGAACTCCGCGGGACTCCCGAGCGGACTCACCAATGTCCCCGCGACACTCCTCACGACCGACGAGAACATTCCCGGCGAGTCCGATGCAACGCTCACGCTCACGATTGCGATCACCGTCGCGGGACCGCCGCCCATCACAGGCGACTTCAACGGCGACGGTGCGGTGAACGCCAGCGACCTCTCTGTTCTGCTGGCGCAGTGGGGGGGACCCGGGCAGGCGGATCTCAATGGTTCCGGCACCGTCGATGGACTGGATCTCGGGATGCTTCTGAGCAACTGGGGATAGTCACTCCTCGTACTACAGTGGCGATGAAGATGCGGACCTCTCCAATCACTGCGCATGCACAATGCGCACTTCGGGCAATCGCAGTGTTCGCTGCATCGACGAGCGCCCTCGCGGTCGACCTCGCGGTCACGAGCGTTGAGTTCACGCAAGGTGGGCAGTTCGGCGGTTCGACGACACTCGTCGCTGGCCGTCCGACGACCGTCCGCGTGAAGGTTGCGGTCACGGGCCAGACGACTTCGCAGGGGAGCGTCGATGCTGTCCTGCGGATGTATGTCGGCGGCGTGCAAGTCACGGGATCACCGTACTTCTCCCGGAACGGGCCGATCACCGCACCCATCGCCCCCAACTCGGCCAACGTGAACGACACGATCAACTTCACGGTGATCGCCCCGGTGAGCACGGATGTCGACTTCGTCGTCGTGGTCGATCCGCGCAACCTCGTGACCGAAACGAACGAGACCAACAACTCGACCTCCTTCCTCAACAAGTCCTTCGCCTGCCGAAAAGTGCTGGACATCGCGTATGTGTCGGTGAACTACACGCCTGGAGGTGGACAGCCAGTCGCCTCGACGATCGAGCCAGGGATCGGCGATGGCTACCTGCGCGGGATCTACGCGGTCAACGAGTTGAACTACCACCGGTCACCGCTGGCACCTCTGCTTTGGTCGCAGGCGATCAACTCGAGCAACACGGCGCTCCTCTCGACCCTCCACACGATCAGGATCACCAACATCCCCGCAGCGGGATACTCAATGCCAGAATTCGTCTATGGATGGCTTCCGGGAAACCCCTACAGCGGAAACGGCGAGGCCATCGGCATCCCCGGCGACGTGGCCTTTGGCAACACGGAGTCCGCACGCTTCCAACGGACCTTCGCCCATGAGATCGGCCACTGCTGGGGACGCAGCCATGTCAGCAACACGCTCGGCTATGTCGGATTCGACTGCGAGCATCACCTTGCCAATCCACTCAATCTCGCGCAGACCCATGCGACGACCCAGTACGACGTGATGGTCGCGGGAATGCTGACGAATCAGGCGTGGGTCGACTCGGCAACCTACAACGACTGCCTCAGCGACACGCGATCCCAGTGCTCGACGGCGACAGGTGACGGTGGCGGCGACGGTCCCGCCTCGGACGCGCAGCGGTGCCTGCACGTCTCGGGTGGATATCTCCACGAAGAGGGAGCGATTGATCTCTTTCCGGTCAACCTGATCGACGTCGTCTCACCAACTGCCGATGATCCCCGCGGCGATCTCGTACTGCAGTCATTCGACTCAGACGGCGCACTGCTCACGAGCCTCAGGTGGCGATCCGGGACCACCCGCGAGAGTTGCGCAAGTCCGCCGGGCAAGCGCCACCTTCACGGCACGACGCCCGTCTCCGTGTGCGTGCCGCAATCAGTCCGTGGGTCGATGGTCGCGCGTATCGAGATGCGAGATCTCGCCTCGGGGCGGCTCCTCGCTGCGCGCAGCGCGTCAGCGAATGCGCCACGCATCCACCGACTCGGGTCGCAGCTCATCAACGGCGCAGGAGTCGCGAGCCACGGCGGGGCGGGGCCGTTCGTCGAAGTGTTCTGGGAGGCCTCGGACAAGGATGGCGACGCCCTGCGCGCCGATGTCCACTACAGCCGCGACGGAGGCGAGTCGTGGAGCCCGATCGGAATCAACATCGACGGCCCCTCGTTGCGATTCTCGCTTGCGGACATCCCTGCGGCGATTCCCGGGCTCGGCATCGTAAAGGTGCGCGTGACGGATGGCCTTCACGTGAGCGACGCCGAGATGCCCGCCGCGACCGGCGAGTTTGGGCCCTCGGCTGCAGGCGGCCTCGCGGGGTCCGATGACTGGAGTTCGTTCCTGGGCAATAATCCGCCTGACATCCACCTCATTTCCCCCAACACCAATCAGTCCTACCCGCAGGGGGCGTCGATCCTGTTCCACGCCTCGGGATGGGATCTTGAGCAGCAGTACCTCCCGACTTCGGCGTTCACCTGGAGCTCCTCGATCTCAGGGGCGTTCGGCACCGGCCGCCAGATCCTCGTGTCGACGCTTGCCCCAGGGGCACACACGGTCACCTTGACCGGCACCGACGACGGTGGTCTCCAAGTGACGAAGACCGCGCTCATCCATGTCACCGCGCGCACGCTGACCTCTGCGGACCTCAATCTCGACGGCCTCGTCAACGCACTGGATCTCGCGGTCGTGCTCGGGAACTGGGGAGGCACGGGATCGGGCGACATCGATCTCGACGGAGTCGTTTCTGGGTCGGATCTCACGGTGATCATCTCGGGGTGGACAGGCTGATGACACGAACACCGACAATCGCAGCCCTCGCATCCCTCGCAGTTATCGCCTGCTCGGCCTCGATCGAGGCAACGACGGTTGTCTGCTCAAGCATCCAAGACGCGACCCTCATCCAAGACCCCGCCGGCGAGTTCGCGCTTGGCGCGGCGTACAACATCTACGCGGGGCGTGTCGGAGAAAACTCGGGGGGCACGATTCGTCGGGGACTCATCAAGTTCAACTGCGCGTCGATCCCTGCCGGTTCCGTGGTCACCAGCGTGCAACTCAAGCTCAACCTGAGTTCGACGCAGGCGGGGACCTATACGGTCGCCCTCCATCGCGCGCTCCTCTCGTGGGGCGAGGGCACATCCTTCGCCTTCGGCGGCGGAGGGGCCGCGCCGACGCCCGGCGACGCAACGTGGACCTACCGCTTCTATCCGAGTGATCCTTGGCCGACCCCCGGCGGCTCGTACTCGACCACGGTCAGCGCGAGCAAGAGCATCGGCGGAGTCGGCTGGTACACGTGGGGATCGACCTTCAATCTCGTCGCCGATGTGCAGCAGTGGGTCGACCAGCCCTCAGGGAATCTTGGTTGGGCGGTGATCGGCAATGAGACGGTGCTGCAGGCGGTCAAGCGATTCGATGCACGCGAGTCTGGTGTGACCACCCAGCCCCAGTTGATCGTCACGTTCACGCCACCACCGGCCAATCCCGCCGATGTCAATGGCGATGGACAGATTGGTGCGGCTGACCTCACCATCGTGCTGGGCGCGTGGGGAACGGCGCACGCCGCGAGCGACATCGACAATGACGGGATCGTCGGCGCGACCGATCTCACCCGGCTCTTCGCCGCTTGGGGGAGTTGATCGCCGGAGGTTCGGTAGGATTCAGGCGTGAGCGAAACGCGGGCGCTGATCGAAGCGAAAGGCCTTCGAAAACGATTTGGAACAATCGAAGCAGTCCGGGGAATCGACTTGACCGTCGAGCGCGGACAGGTGCTCGGATTCCTTGGTCCCAATGGCGCAGGAAAGTCGACCACCATGCGCATGCTCACCGGGTATCTCGTCCCCGACGCCGGTTCAGTGCGGATCGACGGCCACGACTTGGCCACGCATCCACTTGAGGCCAAGCGGAGGATCGGCTACCTCGCGGAAGGGGCCCCCGCGTACATGGACATGCGCGTCGAGGATTTCTTGGCCTTCGTCGCCCGCACGCGTGGGTATCGAGGCGCCGAGGTTCGAGAGCGCGTCGATCGCGCCGTGGCGCGCGTTCACCTTGAGCCCTGCCGCGGCCAGCGCATCGAGACGCTTTCCAAGGGATACAAGCGCAGGACCGGGATTGCGCAGGCCTTGATCCACGACCCTCCGGTGATTGTCATGGACGAGCCGACGGACGGTCTTGATCCCAACCAGAAGTTCGAGGTGCGCCAACTGGTTCGCGAACTTGGGCGGACCCGCGCGATCATCCTCTCGACCCACATCCTCGAGGAGGTCGAGGCAGTCTGCACGCGTGCGGTCATCATCAACAAGGGGGCCACGGTCTTCGACGGGACTCCGAAGGAGCTCGACGCGCAAGTTCCGAAGAACATCGAGACGAATCGCCTCGACCATGTGTTCCGGACACTCACCGCGAGGCAGACCAAGGCAGCGAAGGGTGGATCGCGATGAGCGATGCGCCGCAGCCTCCGCCGCTTCCCTCCGCGCTCGCGCGCACGCTCAGCATCGCCCGGCGGGAGTTTGCTGGGTACTTCGCAACTCCGCTTGCACCGGTTTTCCTCGTGATGTTCGTGGCGCTGTCGGCACTGTTGGCGTTCCAGGCCGGAGGGCTGTTCACTCGGGGATCGGCGGACATGCGTCCGTTCTTCCAGTGGCAGCCCTGGCTTGCGCTCTTCTTCATGCCGGCCTTGGGAATGCGGCTGTGGGCGGATGAGCGTCGCAGCGGATCGCTCGAACTCCTGATGACATTGCCGGTGACGACGGCAGACATGGTCATCGGGAAGTTCCTCGCGGCGTGGGCCTTCGCGTGCGTGTCGCTTGTCCTCACGTTTCCGCTGTGGGCGACAGTGGCGTGGCTCGGCGACCCGGATCACGGGGTCATCATTGCGGGCTACATCGCGACGGCGCTCCTCTTCGGGACGCTCCTCTCCATCTGTGCCTGCCTCTCAGCCTGCACGCGCAACGCCGTCGTTGCATTCGTCCTCTCCGTGGCCGTCTGCTTCCTTCTCCTGATGACCGGTTACGGCCTGGTGCAGGACTTCTTCGCGCGGTGGGCGCCACCCTCGATCGTTGAAGCGGTCGCGTCGATGAGCTCGCTCGTCCACTTCCATGCACTTGAGCGAGGGGTGCTCGACGCGCGTGACCTTCTGTATCCCGCTTCGGTCATTCTCGGGATGCTCGCGATCAATGGAATCCTCCTCCACTGGAAGGCGGCGCGGTGAAGGCGAAGCCCACGAGTGCCGGTCTCGGGAGCATCCTCCTCATTCTCGCAGGTCTCGTCGTGCTCAATGCCGGGGCCACCTTCGGGATAGTCGGCTGGCGGCTCGATCTCACGAGCGAAGGTCTCTACTCGTTCTCTGCGGGAACGAGAGCGATCCTCAAGTCGCTCGGCGAACCAGTGCGTCTCGACTTCTACGTCTCGCGCGAGGCGATCTCCGACCTCCCTGACCTGCGCGCCCACGCGCAGCGGGTGCAGGAGTACCTCGAGGAACTCGTCACGCTCTCAGGCGGCTCGTTGGAATTGCGCATCATCGAGCCTCGACCCTTCAGCGAAGAGGAGGACGACGCGCGGGCCGCAGGGCTCCTCGTCCAGGGGGTGAACAACGCGGGGTCGACTGTGGTGCTCGGACTCGTGGTTGCAGGACCAACCGGCATGACCAAGTCGATTCCCGTTTTCAGTCCCGAGCGAGATTCTTTCATCGAGTACGAAGTCGCCAAGGCGATCGCCATCGTCGGTCGGACGGGGAAGCCGAAGGTCGGGTTGCTCTCGTGCATGCCGCTCGAACCGCCGCGGCAGCTGCCCGATGGATCTGTCGCGCCTCCCGCGGCACCTCCCTTCGTCATCGAGCAGATGCGGGAACTGTTCGAACTCACGGTGATCCCTCCGACAGCCGAGGCGCTGCCTCCGGGGATCGACGCGCTGATGCTCGTTCAACCGCGCAAGCTCGGTGAACCAATGCTTCGTGCGATTGACGCCTGGGCTGTGGCGGGCAAGCCGATCCTCGTCCTTGCGGACCCCTTCGCCGAGACTGACCAGCATCCCGACTCGCGCGCGATGGGGTCGAAGGTGCCGGCCACGACGTACGACTTTCCCCTTCTCCAAGCGTGGGGAGTCGAGATTCCTCGTGAAATGGCGGTCGGCGACCTCGACTACACGACACGCATCCAGACCGCCGGTCCCGACGGAACGATGCGCGAACTGAATTACCTCGCGTGGTTGAGCCTCACTCGCGGCGCGTTCAGCCAGTCGGATCCCCTCACCAGCGCCTTCGAGGCCATTAACTTCAAGAGCGTCGGCGAGATCCAGCGGGCGAAGGACCTCGTGCCAGGCGTTTCGCCGACCATCGAGCCTCTCATTTCATCCAGCGATCGGTCGCAGCTCATCCAGACGCTGAAGCTCGGGTACTTCGGCGACGCCGAACAACTCTTGCGCGACTGCAAGCCCGATGGGATCCGACGAGTTCTCGCCGCGAGAATCACCGGGCCGATCGTCAGTGCATTCACACTCAAGCCCGGGCGAGCGGACATCGTCATCATCGCCGACGCTGACCTGCTGTCGGACCACACATGGCTCGGCGAGGACCGGCAGACGGGACAGAGGCGCGCGATCTCGGACAACGGTCCCTTGGTGATCGGACTTCTCGAGCGAATGGCGGGGGACCCCGCCATCGCGACGCTGCGTTCGCGAGGCGCATTCCGCCGTCCCTTCGAGCGGGTGGAAGAGTTGCGCAAGGCGGCGGAGGCGAAGTACATCGCTCGCGAGAAGGACCTCCAACTTGAGGTTCGCAAGGCGGAGATCAACATTGCGCAGTTGCAGGGCAAGGCCGGAGGGGGCGAGTCGGGGCAGATGCTCTTGAGCGACGAACAGAAGACGGAACTGGCCAAACTCCAGGCCACAGTCAACGAGTACCGCCGGGAATTGCGGGCGGTCCAGTTCGGATTGCGAAGCGATGTCGAGTCGCTGGGTCAGCGGCTCCTCGTCCTCAACGTGATCGTGTGGCCCATGATCGTGGCGCTCGTCACTGGCGTGTGGTGCTTCCGAGCCGCGCGCCGGGTCGACCGAACCCGCCCCGAGGACAACTAAGGGGGGCGGGATTGGTTAGACTCTCCGGCGATGTCGCACGGGCACCACCCGACATTGGCGCGGATCTTCGCCCACCCGACGTCGCACAACATCCACTGGCGGGAAGTCACGCAGCTGTTCCTTGAACTCGGCGGCAAGGTCGAGGAGACGAAGAAGGACCACCTGAAGGTCCATCTCGTCGGCAAGGAGATGACCTTCCCCGTTCCGCACGGCCGAGCCACGCTCGGCGATGACCACGAAATTTCCTCGATCCGCAGGTTCCTCAAGGACTGCGGATTCGGCCCAAGCTCAAGTCCCTGACATTGACCCTCACATCAGTTCACTAACCAGAAGGAGTATCCATGACTGCGACTGACGGCACTTCCTGCGGCACATCCGGATCTTGCAAGGGTCGTTTTTGCGGGATGATCTTCAAACTCGTTCTCGCCGGCTTGCTCACGTGCATAGCGAGCAGCCTCTGGGAGATCGAGAAGGCGCTGAACAAGATTTCGGTTGTCGAAGCGACCAAGAAGTAATCACCTAGTGGCGTGGAGGGGTCGCCCCTCCGGTTGCGCACCAGATGTTGCGGAGCCGGACGGGCCCCTCGGCCTCGCTCGGGTGAGCTTGGATGAGCAGCGGCGCCGCGCCAGGAGCTTCCGCCGCGCTCATCCCGGTCTTGTCGGTGACTTCAATATTGTCGTGCACAAGGATCCCGTTCCAGAGGACGGTCATCCGCGCGTTTGCACGCTTGGCTGATCCATCCCATCGCGGTGCCGTGAACCAGATGTCGTAGGTCTGCCA
>CANETX010000047.1 GCA_947441435.1 Planctomycetaceae bacterium | reverse complement strand
GAAGTACCCATCGCCATCGCCGTCGTCGGAGTACGTCCGCTGGAGCAGGTCGAGGAGACAGAGCGCCTCAGTGGAGAGATTGCACTCGTAGGCGGTGGGGGGGATCGACCGCAGCGAGTTGGCCACATGTTCGAGGTCGGCATCCGAGAGTCGCTCGGGCATCCACTCGAGAGCCATGACCACACGGTTGAAGGCAAGGTGGCGGATGGCGGTCCCGACGAGTTGCGAGATGAGGATGTCTCCCTCCTCGGCATGGATGGCGATGGCAAGAATCGCATCGATGTCGGCCGTGAAGCGAGCGGAGTCTCCCGACTCGATCGAGAGGAAAGCGTCGGCAGCCGCAAACTTCGCCGCCGTGCGCAGGGAGCTGAGATGCGGCAGTAGGAGATACAGCATGGGGAACTCCGCCTGCGTCGGCTGGGCCTGCGCCGGGTCGTAGAAGTGGACTTCGGCATCGTCGGGTTTGTGCCCGATCACCGGCGTGTAGCCAAGCACGGCCCACTTCGAGCCGGCAAGAATCGCGTCGATGCCCGAGCGTCGCTCGATGAGCAGCGCGCGCCGCGCGTCCCAGCCCGGCCGACCGGGCAGCGAGGCCGCGAGGTCGTCCCCCCAAGAGTCGTCCCCCCAAGACTTGAAAGTCGCCGGCTTGCTCCCTGGGTCAGAGAGCGCCACGAGCCCACGCTTGTAGTGGGGCCACGCCTGCTGGTCCGCCGGTGCTGTCGGGATCGTCGCGACATAGGTGGCCACAGGATCAAACGAGATCACGGGGGGATTCGCGCCGAGGTAGACCGCTGCGATCGCATACAGCCCCATGAACGAGCCGATGACCCACAGCGCCGCGATCATCGTCTTCCGGAAGGCGCGGTCAAGCGGCGAGCGCTTCGAGAGCGCCCCCGAGCGAAGGCGCTTTGCCGACGCGACCGGGTCCCCGAAATCTCGGATGAGATCCCCGGCGCCGCGACCCGCTCCGAGGCCATCACGGAAGTGCGCCTCCAATTCGCGCGCAATCTCGACGCGCTCGGCTCGACGCAACCGTGTCCGGCGAGCAATGCGGTCGATGAGTGTCCGGATCTCCGAAGGGAGTGGTGCAGGCGCGGTCGTTGTCATGAGAGCACCTCCAGAGCGACCGGCAGCACGCGCACAATTCCGAGCGCCTCCATCGCCTGCGTGATGCTCTTCCAGCGCTTCGAGTCTTCCGCAAGTCGCTCGCGACCACCTGCCGTGAGTCGGTAATACTTCCGTGGGCGCGAAGCACCATCGCGCCATCGACTGGCGATGAGTCCCTTGCCTTCCAAGTTGTAGAGGAGGGGATAGAGGGTGCTCTGTCCCATCTGAAGGATCCCATTGGTCTGCTGTTCGAGCTTCTCGACGAGTTCGTAGCCGTACATCTCATGCCGCTCGAGGAGTTTGAGGATGGCGACCGGTCCGGCGCCCCGCATCAGTGAGGAATCGATCATGACAGACATACTATGCGTGACAGAGTATCGAGTCAAGGCTGTTTCGCCGTGGTACACATCCCCGATGCACACTTCCATGTCGTTCTTCGCGTCTGCGGCCACTTCCCTCGCATTCCTCGGCATCGAGGGTGGCGTCGCCTTGGCGCAGGCTCCTGTCGCCCCGGTCGCGGCACCGGCACCCGCGGCCGCGGTCCAGTGGCCCACGGACGCGAAGGGGCTCGACCAACTGGCCACGAAACTGGCCACCGGGTGGTTCGATGCAGCCAAGGCGAAGGACCCGGACAGATCGAGCGCGATGCTCGCCCCATGCTTTCAGATGGTGACCTACCGAGGTGCCGTCGACACCGCGGGAGTGATCGCGCAATTGAAGGGGGTCACGGTTGGCGCAGTGACGCTCGCAGGCATGAGCGCCACTCGCGTCGGCGACGCGCTCGTGGCCACATGGACCGTGGCGGGGGAGATCACCCTGGATGGCAACGCGATGCCTTCGAGCGCATCACCGCGGGTCGCGGTGTGGCAGATCATCGAGGGTGGCTGGAAACTCACCGCGATGGGGTCCCTGACCATGCCGACGGTCCGACCGGCGGCAACCGCGCCATCCTTCGCAGGTGAGACTGCTCTCAACTCCGAAGGTCAGGCAATGCTGCTGACATTCCTCAACGCCCAGATCAAGAAAGACATTCCCACCTTCGAGAAGATGCTCGCGCCGGGCATGCAGGTCGTCAACTTCAAGGGGCAGAAGGTCGCGGCGGACCTCGTTCAGGGGGCGAAGCACGCAACCGTGCAGCCACCCACGATCAACGACGCACGCGCGACCCGCTGCGGCGACCTGACCATCGTCTCCTGCAATCTCGGCATGGCCCAGAAGATCGGCTTCACCTCGCTGCCGGGGACCCCGGTCCCGTTCCTCGTTGTGTTCTCAGGCACGGGCGACGCCGCGAAGGTCATTGCGATCGGCAACACGAATCGGCCAGACTGAGCCCCCGTACCCGAACTCACGACGCCCGCTGAACCGGCCGTGGGTGCTCTGCCAGAAGGTTGAGGAACTTGCCCACGATCGCGGGGTCAAAGTGCGTCCCCGCGAGCGCGCGAATGTGCGCGAAGACCTTGTCTCCCTCCCACGCCGACCGATAGGGTCGACTGGACGAGAGCGCATCCCACACATCAATGACCGAGAAAACTCGGGCGGACAGCGGGATCGCGTCTCCCTTGAGCCCGCGGGGATACCCGGTCCCGTCCCACTTCTCGTGATGGCAGTGGGGAATGTCGAGCGCGGGAATGAGATAGGGGATGTACTTCAGTCGGTCAAACGCGATCTGAGGGTGTCGCCGCATGATCGCCCACTCGGCATCATTGAGCGGCCCCGGCTTGTTGAGGATCGCGTCGGGGATGCCGATCTTCCCAACATCGTGCAAGAGCGCGCCGCGCCGGATGTGGACGAGTTCCGACTCGCCGAATTCGAAGCGTCGCGCCAGCAGCACTGTCATCTTCATCACGCGCTGGGAGTGCTGCTCCGTCTCATGGTCGCGCGAGTCGAGGAAACTGACCAAACTCTCGACCGTCGCGTCATAGGCCTCGGCGAGTTCCTGGTGGCCGCGTTCCAAGGCCTCCAATCGGGAGGCAAGCTTTCGGTAGCGATTGAGCCGAAGAATTGTCTGAACCCGCGCGATCAACTCGATCCGGTCGACAGGCTTGGTGAGGAAGTCGTCGGCGCCCGCTTCAAGTCCCATCAATTTCGAGTTCCGATCATTGAGCGCCGTCGCAAGGATCACCGGCATGTCGGCAAGGACCGGATCGGCGCGCAACCGACGGCACACCTCGAAGCCGTCCATCCCCGGCATCATGACATCGAGCAGAATGAGGTCGGGCGGATGCGCGGCGGCGATCTCAAGCGCCTCGCTCCCACTGGACGCGAATACGAGCGTCTCTCCCAACCCCACGAGGATCGACTCCATCGCCTCCCGGCCGGAGCGCTCGTCATCGACGATCAGCACGGAAGACTTCTTGGGCGGGTTCAGCATGTCAGGTCAAGGTTGCGGATTGTTCGGGAGGGCTGATCGAATCGTACTCACGAGATCCCGCAACGCTACCGGCTTGCTGAGGTACGCGGTCGCCCCTGCGGCCAAGCAGGCGGCCCGGTCCTCGGGCATCGCCTTCGAAGTGAGCGCGATGATCGCAGTGGCTTCGAAACTCGGGGTTCCCCGCAACTCTCTCATGGCGGCGAAGCCATCCATCACCGGCATTTGCAAGTCCATCAGGATCACCTGCGGATGTCGGAGTCGCGCCACGCGAACTCCCTCCGCACCGTTGTTCGCGGTCTCGACACGAAACCCGTTGGCACAGAGGTAGTCCCGAACGGTCGTTTGTGAAGGAAGGTCATCATCGACAACGAGGATGAGCGGCCCTGACTCTTCCCCCATGGCGCCCCCGTGGGCGTCGAACTTCGCGCCTGCCTGCTCGGTGTCAGCGGCACCACTGTGCGTTGGCGGGTCCCACGGCAGCACGACGGTGAATCGGCTGCCCACTCCCACCTCGGATGCGACGGCCAAGTCGCCGCCGAGCACATCGGTCAGCCGACGGACGAGGGTGAGTCCGAGGCCGGTCCCTGGATAGAGTCGCGAGAGCTTCGAGTCGATCTGCGTGAACGGGACAAACAGTCTGGCCAGATCGTCCGCCGAAATGCCAATACCGGTGTCGGATACGCCGATGGCCACGGTGCGCTCGTCCGTGTCGCCGTGAACCTCCAGCTCGATGCGACCTCGGTCGTGGGTGAACTTGACCGCATTCGACAGCAGATTGACGAGGACTTGCGTGAGGCGACGGGAGTCCGTGACGACCGTGGTCACGATCGGATCGAGTGCCACGCCGATCGTGATTCCCTTCTTGTTGGCCTGCTCGGTGACCAGCCGGACGCTCGACTCGCAGGCGGCGGCGACGCTGACCTGCATCAAGTCGAGCTCCATCTTTCCTGCCCCGACCTTCGCGAGGTCAAGGAGGTCATTGATCAGCGACAGCAGATGATGCCCACTTTCTGCGATCGTGTTGAGGGACCTGGTCTGCTTCTCGTTCAGATGGCCGTACACCCCGTCGACCATGGACTCGGAGAGGCCGAGGATTGCATTGAGTGGCGTGCGAAGCTCATGACTCATCGCCGAGAGGAAGTCGTCCTTGGCGCGCAGTGCCGACGAGAGTTGGTCGTTCGCCTTCTCCAATTCTGCGGTCCGGTCGCTGACCTGCTTCTCAAGTTCCGCCCGGTACTCGCCGAGCGATGTGATGTTCTGTCCCACCATGAGGGTCCCCACGACTTGCCCATCGGGGCCGTGCCGCGGGGAACCGCTGAGCAGCATCAGCACCAACTTGTCATCGGCGGTCTTCAGGTTGCACTCGAGATCGCCGCAGGCCCGACCGCTCGAGCCTTCCGCCAGAAGTTGGGCAGCACTCGCTCGGGACCCCCGATCGACAAAACGGGCCAGGAAGTTGCTGCCGAGGGCTTCGGGCTTGGTTACCCCGAGCCTCGACTCGGCTGCGCGGTTCCACTCCTCGATTCGCCCGGTCAAGTCGACCCCGACGATGGGCGCGTTGGCAAACTCGATCATCCCCTGCAGGTCGTCGCGCTGCAGTTCCAATCGCGCGGCGAGCTCCTTGGCGTCCCGGACGGAGACATACGCGGTCTGGACGTGTTGCAGGAGATCGACGGTCGAGTCGTGGAGCGCGAAGTCCGCGAGCGTCAGCTTGAGGGCCGCGAGTTCGTTGGGCCTGCGGACCCACGGCGACCCGAGGAAGACATAGCGCTCGGGGTCTTCCAGGAGCATGACCTGACAGCGCATCAGGAGCCTGGAGTCGGTGGTCTTGAAGATGAACAGCGTGGCCTGTTGCTCGCGGATCAGGTCGCGGTCGAATGCCCGGGCATTCTCGAGTCCGATGCGATGCAGAGCGAAGGTGAGCGAGAATGGCGCGCCGACAACGGCGCGGGGGCACAGACGCGCCAGCACCGGGCCGATGGACACGATCCGCATCTCGCGGTCGAGCACGAAATGGAACGGGAAGAGCTTGGCGAACTGGGCGGGGGTCAGCATCGGCGGTCCGCGTCACGCAGCAGCGACCGCGCCCCACTGCAGCAGGAACTCGTCATGTTCGGCCCCTTGATCCTTGGACTTCGTCTGCGTGACCGTGAGGGGCGTCTCATACATTTTTCCGAGGCCGCTGAAGAGCCCCTTCACGAAGTCCGACAGCCCCGGGCGGTGGCTGAAGTAGTGCATCGTCAGGCGGTCTGGTCCCCGATCGCTGACTTCAAAGCGAGGCGGCTTCAAGTGAGGGAAAATCAGGGCCACGCGGATGTGGAACGAGGGGAGGTAGTCGAGGAACTCCGGTAGGTCCCGCCCCGCCGACGAGAGGAGATCGCCGTAGTCGAGCCGAGCCGTGTGCAGCACCCAGAACTCGCCGAAGGCGAAGAGGATTTCGCTGGGGGTGAGTCCCAGCACTTCCGACGCGGCACCAACCAAGCTGTAGGTGATCGAGTCGTCGTAGGCATCGTTGCTGATGAACGCCTCGATCGTCACCCCGGCCTTCTTCTTGACCGCTCGCCACTTGTCCGCGCCGAACTTGATCGTGACGAGGTTTTCGACCGCCTTGTTGACCATTCCGTACATGGGGACCTCGCTGTGTGTGAAGTGCGTGAGGGCGAGCGTCGGTGATGTTAGCGGAGGCTGCAGGCTCGTCGGCGCACCGATACGATGGAAGGTCTCATGAATCCCCGATCAATCGCCGTCGTAGGCTGCATTTTCATCGCAGCATCCGCGCTCGCCCAGACGCCTCCGACTAAACCGGCACCGCCCACGGCACCGACGGCGCCTCGCGCTCAGCCGGGTCCCCCCGCAGCGCAGCTTGCGCAGCGGCTCATGCAAGGAGACAAGAATGGCGATGGCAAGTTGAGCGCCGAGGAACTTCCTCCGCAGTTCCGGGATCAGGTCGCCGTCCTCGACACCAACAAGGATGGATTCCTCGAGGTCGCGGAGTTGTCGATGATTGCGCGTGGCCAAGCGGATGCCCGCAGCCCGCAGGGTGGCCGCGGCGGAGCGCCCCAGAGTTTCGACGGGGCGATGAAGCGCACCAATCGAGCGTTCGAGGGACTTGAAGAGTCGGCGTTCGATGCCGCATCGAAGGCGCAGGATCTCGAGCAGGTTCAGGGGGTGCAGGCGGGTCTCATCGCGGCGAAGGGGATGATCTCCTCGGTGCGCATGGCACCGCAGGCGAAGGCGAAGTACGGCGAGGATGTCGCGAAGTATCACGCGGACATGCGCGCCGGACTTATCAACGCAATCGTCGCGTCGCTGGCGCTCGAGCAGGCGATCATCGCGGGCGATCAGGCCGCAGCCAAGGCTGCGCTGAAGCGACTCGATGCCATCGAGCACACGTCGCACGACTCGTTCAAGGAACCCGAAGAGGAAGAAGGTAAGGATGCCCCCAAAGGTCCGCCGTCGACCGGTGCCGCGAAGCCCTGAGGCTCCTGAACGTCTCGAAGATCTCGCCAACGTCGGTCCCGCGACGCTGCGCGACTTTGAGGTGCTCGGCATCCGCCGCGTGGCCGACCTGAAAGACCGCGAGGCGTTCGAACTCTGGGAGTCGCTGTGCCAACGGACGAAGCAGCGCCACGATTCCTGCTGCATTGATGTGTTCATGTCGGTTATTGCCCAGGCCAATGGGGCGCCGCCGTGCCCATGGTGGAAGTTCACCCCGGAGCGGAAACGGCAGCAGGCTGCGTGTCTCTCGCAGAAGATTCGGCGATGATTGCCCCTCCGTCGGTTCGAATCCACACACAGTCAAAGAGGAACCCCAATGAAACTGTCAACCACCACGATCACGCTCGCCGTCGCTGCAGCCTGCTGCATCGGACTCGCAGCCGCACAAGATGCCAAGACCAAGCAGGGCACTGATGCCAAGGCCCCCGCGGTCAACCCCACCGATCCGAATGATCCCATGATGAAGGCGTGGGAGGAAGCCGCGACTCCGGGAAAGATGCACGCATGGCTGTGCAAGGACGCTGGCGCCTGGACCGGCACCACCACAATGTGGATGATGCCCGACGCGCCGCCGACCGTGTCAGAGTGCACCATGGTCACCACGCCGATCTTCGGCGGCCGATACCTCAAGCAGGAATTCAGGGGCGAGATGCCAGGCTTCGGAAAGTTCGAAGGATTCTCCATCGTCGGCTACGACAATGTCGCGAAGCAGTTCCAGATGACGTGGGCCGACAACATGGGAACGGGCATGATGACAAGCGTCGGTCAGCTTTCGTCGGACGAGAAGACGCTCTCGTGGGACTGCTCCTTCTATTGCCCGATGGCGCAGAAGAAGTGCTCGATGCGCGAGGTGGTGACACGCACGGGCGAAGGCACGGAGACCTTCGACATGTACTCGACCGATCCTGCCTCGGGCAAGGAATTCAAGTGCATGCACATTGACCTGAAGCGCGCCAGCAAGGCCGCAGCCACGACCGCCTCGACGCAGAACTGAACTGCGATCGACTTTGGAACAGATCGGCGCGGGATCCTCCCAAGGGTCCCGCGCCGTTTCTTTGGCAGACCCCCCGAGGAGCGGCTCAGACGCCGCGATGAACCGAGTAGGCGAATGGACTCAAGAGGAGCGAGGCGTGGTGGTGGCGTGTCGGGTCCGTGATCCTGATCTCGATGGAGACGGACGGGAAGAAGCAATCGACTCGTCGCCGAGCGAACCATGCTCCGGTCATGAAGTTGATTCGGTGGTCGCCGCTGGCGAGCGCCCCACCTTGGAGCAGCGCGTGGATGTGCCCATTCGCATCGGTGCGCTCTGCGCTCATGAGGACCCACCCGGTTGTCTCAAGACGATGGCACTCCACGAGCATGTCGTCCGCGGGCATGCCGGTCGTCATGTCGAGTACCTGCGTCGAGAGCCCTGGTGACTCGGGGGTAGTCACGCCAGAAGGCTAGTTGGGGCGCGGGTCGGGGTCAAAGCGAAGCCCCCGAGGCTCGCTCTCTCGTTCTTTGGAAGAATTGTGCCCAAGGAGGGCGCAGTTCTTCCAAAGAACGGGCGGAGTCGGCGTCGTAGGATTGCGCGATGCTTTCAATCTTGACATCGTGGGTAGTCCTGGGGTCGCTGTGTGTGCAATCATCTCCGCCGACCGACGCGGACTTGCGCAAGTCCGTCGTCAACATCTCGGTCAAGCAGGAACTGCGATCCCCGATCACGCCGTGGAAGCGCGACAGTCCGCAGGGAATCGGAGGGTCGGGCGTCGTGATCGCACCGGGCAGGGTGCTGACAAACGCACATGTCGTGACCGAGTCGACCGAGATTCTCGTCGAGACTCCCGAGACGCCGCTGGCCGTGTCCGCAGAACTCCTCGCCATCGATCTCACTCGCGACCTCGCGCTTCTCAAGATCGATGACGCCGACTTCATTGCCAAGCATGCGGCAGTCGGGCTGCTCGAGGGGCTCCCCAAGGATGGATCGAAGGTGACGGTCATGGGCTACCCGATGGGCGGGGATGCACTGTCGACCACGAGCGGAGTTGTCTCCAGGATCGAGTGGGCCGGAGTCGGCAATCATGGCGAGAACGGAATGCGGATCCAGGTTGACGCGGCGGTCAACCACGGCAACAGCGGGGGGCCGGCCTTTGGGGAGGGGAAGATCGTCGGACTTGCCTTCAGTGGACTGGATCAGTCGGAGGCGGACAACATTTCCTATCTCATCGCCACCGAGGAGATCCGTCGATTTCTCGATCAGGCCGAGACCGGGCAGGTCGACGGAAACACGGTCACGAATGTGTCCGTGCAGACCTTGGAGAACCCGGCACTGCGGGCGAAGTTGAGTGCGGGGAGCGATGTCGCTGGTCTCGTGGTCATCGGCCAGGACGGCGGACCGTTGATGCCGTGGGACATCTTGACGAAGGTCAATGGATACGCAGTCGACAACAAGGGGCAGATCACCATCGAAGGCGAGCGCAAGGTGTCGTTCGACTGCGCGGTGGGACGATTCGTTGGCCAAGGACCATCCCCTGCAATCCCTGCGTCGGTGATTCGGTATGGCAAGCCGCTCGATGTGGCTCTGCCGGCATTCACGCGGGCGACCCGCACCATCACGAATCCTGTTGACGCGGTGTATCCCTATCTACTGTACGGCCCGCTCGTCTTCAGCCCGCTCTCCATGGACCTCATCGGGATGGTGGATGGCTGGATGATCGGTCAACAGAGCCCCATCACGCCGTTCATCGAAGACGACCGTCCCAGCGACGGGAGGGAGTTTGTTGCGGTCGCGAGCCCGCTGCTCTCAAGCCCCATGGCTCGCGGCTATGAGGCGATTCCCGGACAGACCGTGAAGTGCGTCAATGGCAAGACCTTCAAGGATTTCGCGGAGTTTGTGGGGATTCTGCGTGATCTCACGGACGAGTTCGTCGTCTTCGAGTTCAACGAGCGCCCGTGCGAACGCATCGTCTTCAAGCGCGCCGATGTTGACGCCGCTACGGAGAAGGTGATGGACTCGAATGGGATTCGTCGACAGTGCTCGAAGGATGTGCAGTCGATCTGGGAAGGCAAGTAGCATTCCCGCTCCACGAAAGGAACCACACATGGGTGATTGCAAAGACGAGTCGAAGTCGGAGTGCTGCCAGACCAAGTCCTGCTGCGATAGCGGACACAAGGAGGCGCACGCTTGGATGGCGAGCCGGATCAGCCATCTTGAGAAGCGGTCGTTGAACACCTGCCGATTCCTCACGATCGTCGTCGTGATTCTTCTCTGCGTGGCGAGTTTCTTCGTCGGTCGCTGCTGCGGGATGAAGTGCGGCAAGGGTGGCGGCGGGCCTGCGTGCGGCAGCGGACCCGGTCCGGGCGGTGGCTGCGGCAGTGGCCCCGCGTGCGCGGGTGGTCCAGGGTCAGTCGGCGCATGCGCCATCGGTGTGGCCTGCCCCCCGAGTGGATCGTGGCAATGCGCGCCGGGTAGCCCGCAGGCTGGCTGCATCCAAGTTGAGGGAGTGCCGCTCGGCGGTGCATGCGGTTCAGGTCCGCAGGCGTTCGAGTTCAAGATTGATGGTCCCGGTGGACCGGGTGGCTCTGGTGGTCCCGGTGGTCCCGGCGGTCCCGGCGGTCCAGGCATGCAGCGCAAGGTCGAGGTTCGCTCGAAGGCGATCGTCATCGGCCCGGATGGCCAGCGTCGCGAGATCAATCTCGACGGCGGCGGCGACATCGATGTCGACGCGATCATCAAGCGCTTCGGCCCCGGCGGCGACGATGACGGTGCCCCAGTACCGCCCGCGCCCCCCGCACCGCCGAAGCCCTGACTCAGCCGAACCGTTCGAGCTTCAACGCGAAGCGTCCGCTCGCATCCAGCGATCGAGCGCCTCGTGGAGTTTCGCTTCGCCGTTGGCTGTCGATTCGGGGCCGAAGTAGTCGCGTTCGAGTGACGAGATGTCGTCGGAGATCCGGTCGTGGTCGGTCGACGAGAGTGCGCCGTTGCGCTCTTCGCGCACCCGGCGCAGCGCGGTGATCACGCTCAGGGGCGTGACGGTCGTCGGCAAGTGGGACACGGTGGATGCCGAGGCTCGGCGCTGGCCCGCACGCCGACGTCGGACGATGATCGCCGCAACGATGAGCCCTGCGAGCGAGACTCCGGCGATGACCGAGTTGCGCGCACTCACGATCGGCGGGCGCACCGCGACCGTTGGCGCCGTCACCGTGACGATGTCCATGTCCGCGAACTGTCTCGTCACCAACTTGCCCGTGAGTGAGGTGGGGAGCGGTGGGTAGGTGAATCCATCTCCAACGGTCGCACCGGTCGGCGTGTAGGTGATCGCCCAACTTCGCTCGATGGGGAGCCGGTAGAAGCCGGTGTCGTCGGGCTTGAGATACTCCGGCTCCTGCATCGCGCGTCCGTAGGGGTTGTAGTAGGGCGACTGCCTCTCCATTCCCGACTCGACGAGCGTGAGCGGCTTCTCCTCGACTCCCTTCGCGGCGACCTCGTATCCGGCGAGCGCGGTTGCGTACGACGGAAGCAGGTCGGCAAGATCGGGGACGATTCCCTCGCCGCGCGCACTCACTTCGAGGATCACGCGTCGGTCCTTGCGCCCCTCCTCGAGTTCGCGGAGATCGAGAGTCTCGGCGACTTCGAGATTGCGGTTGGGGCGCGGATCGCTCGCGTGCGCAGCGTCGATCGGCGGCGAGTTCGACAGGACCGCGAGCACCACCGCCCCAGCCATGTCGTTGAAGTGCATGTCCATCGACACCGCCGGGATGCGGTCGACACTCGGATCGCGCGCCTTGAGGACGATGTAGGCGACCGGCTTCTCCAGCCAACCGTCTGCACCCGCCTCCTTGACCGGCGTCGCCGGGGCAAAGGCCTCGAAGAAGCCGATTGACTCGACGGCGAAGTGATCGCCGAAGGAAGTCTCAAGGGCCTTCTTGAGGAGATCGCGGTAGTTCATGGGTTTGTAGGTGTTGCCGACACGCGCCCAGACGTCGTTCATGAGGTACTTGCTGAAGCCGCCCGTCTCGCGATCAACCTCCTGCGTGAAGCGCATGGAGAGCAGCACGCCGAAGGGCCGATTCGATCCCACCGCATCGTCTCCGTCGACGGCGAGGCGCACCTTCACCTCATCCTTCATCAAGTCCTGGTGGAGTTCGAGGAGTCGTCGCATCGGCGCCCCGGCGGGATGATCGCCGATGATGCGCATGGCGTGACGGATGACTCGCGGCTTGACATCTGGATCGAGTCCGCTGACGCCCTCGCCGATCGTGCGTGCAAAGGCGGCCTTGTGGCGGGCCGACGCCTCGGTGCCAAGCGAGTCGATCGACTTGCGGATGAGGTCGATCTGGTCGTCCTGCGGAGATCCCTCAATGAGGAGATCGTCGCGGGTGAGGTAGTTGAGTTCGGTCGCCCCGACGGCCGCGTTGAACCAGGCCAGATAGAGACCCGGGTCGTCGCGCTGATCGCCTTGGGCGACCATGTCGGCGTAACGCACGGCGGTCTGCGCGAAGGCCTCGAAGGCCTCCTTGCGGTACTGGTTGTAGGACGCGAAGTCCGCCTTGTCCTGCTCCTGCTTGAACTGCACGCGGTCGATGGCGAGTCCCGCTTTGATGACCGAGTACATCCACGAGTCTGGCTTCGCGGCGATGGCGTGGTCGGCGAGCTCGATCGCGAGCGCATATCCACGCTCGACCATCGCGATGATCTCCTTCGGCGTGCGCTTCATCCCGGCAGCCTGCTGCGCGCGGCGGTCGCGCCACTCTCCGGCGAGTCCTTGGCGCATCTGGTTGGCGAGGCTCGCGGAAGTTGCGGGGGGGAGTTCAGCGATCGCTCCGAAGATCGCCCCGATGCCCTCGCGCGTGAACACCTCGGTGCGCCCGTGGCAGGCGGCGAATGCCTGGGCGATGCTCGGCAACTGCTGGGAGTCGATGCCGAGCTCGTCCAGCACCACCATGAGCCGCGCCAGATGCCCGAGATTGCGGCGCTGGCGTCCGCGGGTGAGCGGTGCGCCGCCCATGTCGCCTCGGTAGTAGCCGATGAACATCCCCTGGTCGGGGTCGAACATGTTCGCCGATCCAAGTTGCGCGAGCCATCTCCGGAGGAACTCGTCTGCGAGGACGCGCGCCTGCTCCGGAAACTGGTCGACTGCTGCGGCGAGCGTGTCAAGCGCGACATCGACTTCCTGCGCAGTGGTCGCAACGGCGATCGACGTTCGATAGGCGCGACT
>CANETX010000046.1 GCA_947441435.1 Planctomycetaceae bacterium | reverse complement strand
TCAGGAGCACTCGATCGTGCTCGTGCGCGGCGGTCGTGTGCGCGATCTTCCCGGCGTCCGTTACCACGTGGTGCGCGGCACCCTCGACTGCCTCGGCGTCGAAGGGCGCAAGAAGGGCCGTTCGCTGTACGGCGTCAAGCGGAAGGCCGCTGCAGCGAAGAAGAAGTAATCGTTTCCTAGGACTTACCAATGCCCAACCAGTTCACCGCCAGCGAAGCCCAGCTCAAGCCCGATCCGCGCTATCAGGATCTGACCGTCTCCAAGTTCATCAATTGCATCATGTACGGTGGGAAGAAGGCCACGGCGCAGCGCGTCGTCTATGACGCCTTCGATATGGTGCAGAACCGGATCGACAAGGAGAAGTCCGAGGCGCTTCCCAAGACCGCGATCGAACTCTTCCACAAGGCGTGCGACAACGTCCGTCCGTCCGTCGAAGTGCGTTCGAAGCGCGTCGGTGGAGCGAACTATCAAGTGCCGATGCCGCTCAACCGGCGTCGCGCTCAGAGCCTGACCTTCCGGTGGATTCTCGAGGCGATCCGCAGCGAGAAGGGCAAGCCCATCAGCCTCCGATTGGCGAAAGAGCTCTACGACGCCGCCAAGAACGAAGGCAAGGCTGTCACGACCCGCGAGAACACGCACCGAATGGCCGACGCCAACAAGGCGTTTGCCCACTTCGCCTGGTAGTCCACTCGCGGTGAGCGCGGGATCCACTCGCTTTCATCGACAACTCATCCTCCCCGGATTTTCCGAGGCGGCGCAGCAACGGTTGCGCGGTTCTCACGCGCTCGTGCTCGGGTGCGGTGCGCTCGGATGCGCTTCGGCGGATCTTCTCGTGCGCGCGGGGGTGGGGGCGATCACGCTTGTCGATCGCGACATCGTTGAGGAGACGAATCTCCAGCGGCAGTGTCTCTACACAGACGAGGACGCGCGGCGCGGAGTTCCCAAGGCAGAAGCGGCGGCGGCGCGATTGCGCGCGATCGATCCTGGATGTTCGGTGCGCGGATGGGCCGATGACGTTCGCAGCGAGAATGTCCTCGGCTACGCGGAGCACGCAACGATCCTCATTGATGGACTCGACAACTTCGAGACCCGCTACCTCGCCAACGATGTTGCGGTGTCCAAGGGGATTCCGTACATCTACTGCGCGGCCGTCGGCTATGAGGGGATGACCTTTCCTGTCGTCCCGGGTGAAGGGCCGTGCCTGCGCTGTCTCTACCCGGAGCCACCGGCGCCCGGCGTCGCGCCGACCTGCGACCGTGCGGGGATTTTCGGGCCCGCCATCGGAGTCACGGCCGGGTTCGCGATGGCGGTGGCGATACGACGGATGGCGGGGATCACAGCGCCGAGCGATGGGGATCTCCTGAGCGTCGATCTCCTTGATGGTCGGACGGTGCGGGTCCCACTGGGTCGAGAGCAGCGCGTTGCCGGATGCCCAGCCTGCGAACGGAGGCAGTTTGAGTTTCTGGCGGGAGGGCGGTCTTCGCAGGCGACGACGCTGTGTGGGCGCAATGCCGTGCAGGTGATGCCCTCGCGCACAGGGTCGATTGATCTTGGGGAACTCTGCGGGAAACTCGCGGCCCACGGGAGCTTTTCGGTCGAGTCGGGTCGACTGCGCGGAACGCTCGAGCGCGAACCGGCCCAGAGCGGTGAGCACTTCGAACTCACGGTGTTCCCCGACGGGCGCGCCATCGTGCGGGGCTCTCCCGAGCCCGCCGACGCGGTGCGCATCTACGCGAAGTACATCGGACTCTGAGGACGCGCCGGGCGCGGTACGCTTTCGGAGTGAAACCGCGGTGGTTCACGTCGCTCGCGTGTGGGGTGCTCATCCTCGTGGGAGCACGGGTGGCCGTCGGTCAGGGGACCTCTGGAAACTTTGCCGATCCGTTGGGGGCGACCGAACTCACCCAGCAATTGGAGTTGTGCGGGGTCGATGCACGTCCGTACTGGGAGGCGGTCGAGACGGCGCACGTGGCCTACCTCGAGAAGTGCGCGGCGCTGCGATCGGGACAGATGGAGAAGGTGCAGACCGACTTCCGGAGTCAGTATTCCACCGTGGGAATCGTGGCGAGTGCGGCGGAGGTGGAACGGTGGACCCGTGCGTACCTGACTGCCCGCCGCGCGCTTGCGGCACTCGATGCGGAACTGTTCACTGCGACTTCTGTCGCCGCCCCGGAGGGGGATCGCCGCGGAATAGAGTCGGCGCGCGCCGCGCGCGAACGCGACGCGCTCCGGGTGGGAATCGCCCGCGGATTGGCGGCGATGACGATGCTTGCGGATGTAGGGGTGGTCTTCCGCTCAATCGAGTCGGAAAACCCTGAGGCGAAGGAGATCCGCGCGTCATGCGAGGGGCCGCTCCGGGAGTATGACGCGCGGCATGGACGGATCCTGCGCGAGTTCTCGGATGCCGCCGTCGCCGCGATGCCTGAGCTCGCGCGGGAGATGGAGGGAGGGCCTCGAGTCGATCCTGAGACAGCCACTGACGAAGAGCTCGCCGCGCACGTCGCGAAGTCTGCAGCGGCCCAGGCCAGGGTCTTCGAGGAGGCCCTGCGCATTGCGCTGGCGCTTCCTGGGAGCAACGAGAAGGCGTACCGCGCGGTCCACTCCAGCCTTGAGCAGCGTGATCCCGCCTGGGCGCGCCGGTTCCGGACAGAATTCATTGTCACGGCGTATCCCTCGATTCGAGAGCCGGTGACCTTCACCGTCGAGGAGGTCGCCACGCGCGCTCTTCGACTCAAGGCGCTCGGCGAGCTCGAGCGCGCGGCCATCCGGCAGCAGTACGCCGCATGGTGTGGGAGGGACGATTCAATCGTCGATGAACAGATCCGCGAGGAGAACCGGTCGCTTGCTGCGATGACCGCGATGGGCGGGGTCGATCAGGAAGCAAGTGCCCGGTACCACGCGGGTTTTGAACAATTGACCAGTCGGCGCACGGCCAGTGCGCAGAGTGCGATCGAGTCGATCAAGGCCATCGCGGGTCCGAGGTTTGCGGAACTCACGGCGAAGCTCGGGACGCATGAGGAGTCGGAGTACTTCCTTGCCGAGGGCGAAGCGCGACTCTCGGAGGGACCGAAGGCGCCCGCAGCAACAGAGGCTGCGGCTGCCGAGCCGGTTGTCCGGGAGCCTGCTGCAGCAGCTGGTGAGGTGCTCTTCCGCGGAGTCCTCATGGGGGTGGAGTGGATGGAGCACATCACACGGTCGCTTGGCCTCTCGCCAGCGCAGCGGGCGATTCTCGACGCGCTCCAGCGCGATTACGCCGACGCGTGGGCGCGCGACATCACGCCCGCGGCGTCGCTGCTGGAGTCGGTCTCCAAGTTGGAGTTGCGCAGCGGCGGCGGTGAGGGGATTGAGGCGCAGCAAGCGTTTGACGAGGATGCAGTCGCAGCGATGGTGACTGCGGCCGCAGCGGTGCGTGGGGACCAACGCGAACTCGACCGGAGTTTCTTTGAGGACCTTGAAGCGGCGCTCGGCGATCCGTCCAAGGGTGCGGTCTTGGCACTGCTTCGGTGTGCGCGTGAGTGCGGGGAGCGCGTCCCGGAGCTTGATCAAGTCTTCGATCGCCGCAGCGGAGGCGAGGAGAACGCCAACATCGCCTACGCCATCGTGTCGGTGAAGCTGCCTCCTGAAGAGTGCGCGAAGGCCGCCGCTGCGTTGGCTCCGAGATTGGATGGCCTCGTGCGTGCTGCGAACTCCGTGGACTCCGCGCTCGCCTCGCTGTGGCGCGATCGGGTGACATGGACGCTGATGCGGGCGACGCTGGCGAAACTCAACGATGCGAATCTCTGGTCGGAGGCTCAGCGCGAGGCCAAACGCCGCAAGGATGCGGTGATGGGAGCGGGACTCTCGTCAACCTCCGCGAAGGCGAAGGCGCAGCGCGAGGCGCTCGGGGTTGCGCTCCCGATCCTGTCCGAGTCGGCGCGTGCGGCGGTGGAGGGGGTCTACCTTCGCGACGCGTACTTCTCGGCGTATGGAGAGTCGGAGCCGGTGTGGGAGATGCTCCAGCGGGCGCTGAAGTTGGCCGATCTCACCGAGGAGCAGAGGACGAGTCTCGCGCTGGGGCGTGACGAGTATCGCAAGCGACGCGAGGTCGCGGTCCAGGACATGGTGAAGGTGATGCAGCGCGATGGAAGCGATCCCGCAAGGGAATCCCCGGACCATGCGGCGAAGGAGACGTGGGCACACATGGATGATCTTCAGCGTTTCGCGTTCGCACGGGATGCGGCGCGCGACCAGTTGCTCGTGCGGCTCAAGTCGGTCCTGACGGCGGAGCAGGTCCGCGCGGCGGGGATCGAGTAACGACCAATGCCTGACGCGGTTGTCCTGGCTCTCGACGAGGGAACAAGCAGTTGCCGTACCGTCGCCGTTGGTGAGGACGGCGGGATTGTCGCGAGCCATCAGCGTGAATTCACGCAGCACTTTCCTCGCCCGGGATGGGTTGAGCACGATCCAGAGGAACTCTGGCAGGCGCAATTGGCGACGCTGCGCACAACGCTTGCGGACTGCGGCGGGCGCGAAGTCGCTGGCATCGGGATCACCAACCAGCGCGAGACGGTCGTGGTGTGGGAGCGAGCCTCCGGGCGGCCGATCTCCAACGCCATCGTCTGGCAAGATCGCCGCACGGCAGAGTCCATGGCGACGATGGAGCGGGATGGGCTGGGAGAGGAGGTCGCGGCGCGCACGGGACTGCGGCTCGATCCGTACTTCTCCGCATCGAAACTGGCGTGGATTCTCGATCAAGTCCCGGGGGCGAGGGGGCGTGCTCAGCGGGGAGAGCTCGCTGCGGGCACGATCGACACTTGGCTCGCGTGGAACTTGACTGCGGGTCGCGTGCACGCCACGGATGTGAGCAACGCGTCGCGCACGATGCTGATGGACCTTGCGACGCAGGAGTGGGACCCGTGGCTCTTGGAACGCTTCCGCATCCCGCGCGAGATTCTTCCTGCGATCGTGAACTCCAGCGGTGTCGTCGGCGAGACTGACCGTGGGGTGTTGGGGAGATCGATTCCGATCGCGGGGATCGGCGGCGACCAGCAGTGTGCACTCTTTGGACAGGGCTGTCATGGCGAGGGCATGCTCAAGACGACCTACGGGACCGGGTGTTTTCTTCTGAGGCACGCCGGGACCGCGCCGCCGCCTCCCGCGGGTGGCTTGCTGAGAACGGTCGCGTGGCGGATCGGCTCGACGACTTCGTTCGCCGTGGAAGGCAGCGTGTTCATGGGAGGTGCGGCGATCCAGTGGCTGCGCGACGGACTTGGGATCATCGAGAAGGCGAGTGATGTGAACGCGCTTGCTGCGAGCGTCGCCGACTCAGGCGGAGTCGTGTTCGTCCCGGCGATGACGGGTCTCGGTGCGCCGCACTGGGATCCGAATGCGCGTGGCACATTGGTCGGGCTGACGCGTGGCACGACGGCGGCGCACATTGCGCGGGCAACACTGGAAGGGATCGCCATGCAGGTCGTGGATGTTGTCGAAGCAATGGGACCGCTGTCGAAGGAGACCGTGATGCGCGTGGATGGCGGCGCATGTGCGAGCGATCTCCTCATGCAGATACAGGCGGATCTGCTCGGCGAGCGCATCGAGCGGCCGAAACTGCTCGAGACCACAGCGCTCGGGGCGGCGTACCTCGCCGGGCTCGCCGTCGGCGTGTGGCGCTCGCAGGAGGAGGTCGCAGCGCTGCGGAAGGTCGACAGGAGATTCGAGCCGACGATGGATGTCGCGGCGCGTCAGCGCGCCCGGGAGAGATGGGCCCGCGCCATCGACCGCGCACGCGAGTGGGAGAGCACCCGATGACGGCGTTCAATCGTGCGGCGATGCTTGCGGCGGCCGACGGAGCGCATGTCGATGTGCTGGTTGTCGGCGGGGGGGCGACGGGGCTTGGCGTCGCGGTCGATGCAGCGTCGCGCGGGTATTCGACCTGCCTCGTCGAGGCGCATGATTTCGCGAAGGGGACTTCAAGCCGGAGCACAAAGCTCGTTCATGGCGGCGTGCGGTATCTCGAGCAACTCGACATCGCGCTCGTGATGGAGGCGCTCCACGAGCGGGGCCTGATGCACGAGAACGCCCCGCACCTCGTCCACGATCTCGCGTTCCTCGTGCCTCGATACACCTGGTGGGAGGGGCCGTTCTACGGCGCGGGGCTCAAGCTGTACGACCTCCTTGCGGGGAAGCGCAACATCGCGCCGAGCCGGTCGCTCGGTGTCGACGAGACGATCGCGGCGATCCCCAATGTCTCGCGCGAGGGATTGCTCGGGAGCATCGAGTACCACGACGGGCAGTTCGACGATGCGCGGATGGCGATCTCCTTGGCGCGGACGGCGGCGAATCTCGGGGCGACCATTCTCAACGGAGCGAAGGTGGTGGCACTGCTGCACGGTGCCGGAGGGACCGTCATCGGCGCGACGGTCGCCGACGGTGAGAGCGGGCGCACTTTCGACATTCACGCCCGCGTCGTCGTCAACGCCTGCGGGATCTTCTCGGATGCCGTGCGCGCACTCGACGACCCCGGGGCGAAGCGAATGGTGGAGCCCGCGCAAGGAGTCCATCTTGTGTTCGATCGCTCATTCCAGCCCAGTGACCGCGCCGTCATGGTGCCGCACACCGATGACGGGCGGGTGCTGTTCGTGATTCCGTGGCACGAGCGGGTGGTGGTCGGGACGACGGACACCCCCATGAAGGCCGCAGAGATCGAGCCGCGCGCGCTGCCCGAAGAGATCGACTTCATTCTGCGCAATGCGGGGCGGTATCTCGAGCGGGATCCCACGCGCGGGGATGTCTTGACGGTCTTCGCGGGGATGCGTCCACTCGTCCACGAAGGCGGCGTCGACGCGCCGACGAAGTCGATCTCGCGGAGCCACGCGATCGTCGTGAGCCGCAGCGGCCTCGTCTCGATCATGGGCGGAAAGTGGACGACCTACCGCAAGATGGCGCAGGACACTGTTGACCGGGCGATCGACGTCGGGGCGCTGCCGCGGCGGAGCGCGACGACGGAGTCGCTTCATGTGCATGGGTATCTCGCGCGCGGCGATTCGGCGATGCCCAACGAAGACTGGCGGCGGGTCTACGGAAGCGATGCCCCCGGCGTCGCGGCGGTGTGCGCCGAGCGATCCGAGTGGGGACAGCCGATCCATCCGCGCCTGCCCTATCCACTCGGCGTCGTCGCGCACGCAGCGAGGCACGAGATGGCGCGCAGTGTCGATGACATTCTTGCGAGACGGACGCGTGCGCTGTTTCTCGATGCGCGAGCGGCGATCGAGGCAGCGGAGCAAGTCGGGGCAGTGCTCGCGCGTGAACTCGGCAAGGACGAGAAGTGGGGACGCGACTCCGCCGCAGCGTTCCGCGCGATCGGGCAGGGGTACTTGGTCCCCACCAACTGAGTCCAGGCATCCATCCCTGAATTGGTGGTCCAGTGTCGTTTTTCGACACTGGATCACCAATTCAAGGGGCATCTCGTCGGCGAGAGCAAGTAGCGGCTCCAAGTATCTTCGCCACATGCGAGTGTTCACGGCCGCGGCGTTGATTCTTGGGGCCGCTTCGTTGGGCACTGCGCAGGCGCCGCCGTCGCCGGCACCCCCAGCGCAGCTGCAGGCGCCGCAGGACCAGCCGGCCGCAGCACCGGCGCCGGTTCAGGTCCCGTGGCCGATGCAGATGGGGATCCGGTCGATGCAGGTGCGCCTGCGAATCGGGGTCGTCGATCAAGTGGTGCTGGTTCCTGACGCCGCGACCTACCTCGACGAGATTTCGCGATGGAATCTCCGAGAGCGCTGGCCGGTGCTCATCGAGGATGGCTTTCTCGCGCCGATGTTTGTCCGCGCGTACAAGCCTTCGCGCGTCGTGCGGCGCGCATCAGTGGGGACTGCGCTGCCAGCGGCACTCGCAGATCGCCAAGCCGCCGCGCGTGCGGCCGTCGCGAAGGCATGGACCGTCCCCGGGAGTGATATGAAGCCCGAGACCCCTGCGCAGGCGTTCGCATCGGTGCGGTTCGAGCCACTCGGCGCGGTCTTCACGAGCCTCGACGATCCGGCATGGACGGCGGCCGTCGCACTTGCGGCCGGTCACGGACAGGCGCTCCTCTGGCTCGACGGCAACTACGGCGGCCCCAATGACACGATCGAGTCGGGGGCACTCATCGAACTCGCAAGCCGCATCGAAGAGGAAGTGAGGGCGACCCATCTGCCGTACGCCGCGCTCGGCGATGCGATCGACGCGGTCACCATCGCGCGCACGATTGCACCGAAGGCGGTCCCGGGATCCGATCCGAGGTGGGCGCCGCCCAAGGGAGCGCCGACCAAGCCGGGTGAGCCGATCGCCGTCACCGACGCGCTCTGTCGCAACGCCGATGGCTCACGATGGGCAGTCGCAGGATGGATCTTCGGCGATGAGACGCGCTCTGCCTATGTGGCGATGTGCAGTCTCTTCCTTGAGCCCAAGTCGGTGTGGACCATCAACACATACCCGCCCGATGGTCAATGGGCCAAGTATGGGATGGCGGAGGCTGCGGCGACGATGACGCAGGCGGGGTTCGCGGTCGAGTCCTTCGATGGCGTGCAGGCGTCCGTCGTCGGCTGGCTCAACATGCTGATGGGGGGCTTCAAGCCCGACATCCTCCTGATGAACACGAAGGGGAACATGGACTTCTTCGAGATGTTCCCGAGCGGCCTGTGCTATCCCGAGGACGTCGCGTTCGGACAGAAGCCGATGGCGCTGCACTTGATTCATTCGTGGAGTCTCACGAGTCCGCAAGCCCGGACGATGGTCGGTGGTCGCTGGCTCGAGCACGGCGTGTACGCATACACGGGCAGCGTCTTCGAGCCGTACCTCGTCGCCTTCGTGCCGCCGATCATCTTCTCGCAGCGGATCTCGAACTTCGTGCCGTTTCTGGTGGCGAGCCGGTGGGGCGAAGGGGACAACGATGCAACGTGGCGGGTGACCACCTTCGGCGATCCGTTGATGATCACGATGCCGCCGTCGCAGCCTTCTGCACCGAGGACTCCGCCGCACGCGGTCGACGCCGCGAGGGGAGAGAGCGATGTCAAGGATTCGGCGCGGGCCGCGCTCGTCGCGGGGAGGGCCTCTGGCGCGGCGGCTGACTACGCGCGTGCGCTGGCCGATCTTGCGGCTATCGGCGACGATCCTCTTGCGATTCAAGTGTGGAAGCTTGCGCGGCAGGGAAAACCAGAAGCGGCCAAGGCGTGCGCGATCGTCGCGCTTGGGCCGCTCTTCCGCGCACGGGACTACGACGAGTTCCTCGCGGCCTACCGGATGCTCGATTCGCCGAGCGACCTCGCGCAGGACATGCTCTGGCAACTCTGGACCCAGCAGCTTGCCAATGTGAAGGACGCGGAGCTTCTCGGGTGGTTCGCGACGCAGGTGCGACAGACGCGACCGGCCGTCGATCTTGCACGGCTTGCGCCGGAAATCATCCGAGTGTCAGGCGCCGATGCCGCGCGCGACGCGGTCGGACCGTGGATCAACAAGACGACCGACGAGCACTACCGCAACAAGGTGCGGGAAGTGCTCCAGTCAATTCACTGAGGCGGGATGACCTTCGTCGGCGGCGACGGGCTCGGTTCGTTCGGCGCTGAGGTCGCCCCGGGCTTCTTCTTCTCGGCGGCGATCGCGCACTGCTTGATGGCTTCGGGGTCGAGCGTCCACGGGCTCGGTGAAGACGGGTCGAACTCGGCGGCCGTCATCATGATTCCGGCGGCGAGTGCGACGGTGCCGCAGAATGTCGGATGAAGTTGGTCCCCTTGGAGCATCGCTCCCCACTTGGCGGGGTCCCATGAAGTGCCGCCGAGCGAGACGGGCTCGCCAGTCTTGAGCGTCACGAGAATGTCGGCGAGGGGGACGAGTCGCACGCCCGGTCGCGCAGCAACCCACTCCGCAATGCGCGCGTTTGCGGCGACGATCGTGGCGGGATCCGGTACTTGCGCCTTGGAGAGCATCTTGCCGATCGAGTCGCGGACATCGGGGATGGTGCCGGTGACGACGGGGACGCCTTCCGCAAGGAGCCGGTCGAGTTGCGCGAGGCCGCTCTCGAGGTTGGCGACTCGCTCGGCCTCTTCGGTCATGGGCTTGCCGTCGGCCGTCACCGTCCCGTACACGAACCAGAAGAGGTAGTCGAGCGCGATCACGAGCGTGACCTTGCTCTTGAGTGCGCGGTCGATCTCGCCGCGGCCGACGGTGCCTGGGCTCGCGAAGAAGAGGCCGCTCGCGTAGTGGTGGATGATGGGTGCCGGTGCGTCGTCGCCCGTCGCGGGCGCTGCACCAGTGGCCGACGCCGAGCCGACGGCGTGCGCCTCCGCCGCGTGGCGCAGCACCTTCGTCATGTTGAGATGCACGGCCGCGGGGCGCGGGTTCGTGTCGGACTTCTCTTCCTTGACGATGACGCCGAATCCGTCCGAGGCGCTCGCCCCGACGATGGCGATGCGGTCGTAGAGGTGGCCGGGCTCGATGGTCGGCGGCGCGGTCGGCTCGCCTGCGAGTGCAAGGCACAGCGAAGCGAGCGCGAAGAGCATCTCAGGCGGCTCCGACGGGGACTTCCGCGAATCCGAGCACCTTCGCGGCCATCGCCCCCATGTCGGCAGGGCTCAGCGCCACATGGACGCCGCACTCGGTGAGGCCGCGGATCTTCGATTGCGCCGTGTCATCGGCTCCGCCGATGATGGCGCCCGCGTGGCCCATGCGGCGACCCGGCGGTGCGGTCTGCCCGGCGATGAATGCAACGACGGGCTTCCGCGTGTTGGCCTTGATCCATTTGCCCGCATCGACTTCGGCGCTCCCGCCGATCTCGCCGATCATCACAATCGCGCTGGTCTCTGGATCCGCCGCGAACATCTCGATGACCTCGAGGAAATCGAGTCCCTTGATGGGGTCGCCGCCGATTCCGACGCAGGTCGACTGGCCGAGCCCGCGCGCGGAGCATTGCCAGACGGCTTCATAGGTGAGCGTGCCCGAACGGCTGACGATGCCGACCGCCTTCTTTGTCGGCGCGTCAGTGCGATGAAGGTGGATGTAGCCGGGCATGATCCCGATCTTGCAGCCGCCCTCGTACTTGTTGTCGCCGATCTTGCGGCCCGGCGTGATCACACCCGGGCAGTTCGGACCGACGAGCGTCGAGTTGGGGTACTTGGCGAGTTGCGCCTTCACCTTGATCATGTCCTGTACGGGGATCCCCTCGGTGATCGCGCAGATCGTGCCGATGCCCGCATCGGCCGCCTCGATGATCGCGTCGGCGGCGAAAGGTGGCGGGACGAAGATCATCGTCGCCGTTGCACCCGTCGCGCGGACGGCGTCGTGAACGGTCTCGAAGATGGGCAGGCCATTGGCGTCGCGCTGACCACCCTTGCCGGGAGTCGTGCCGCCGACCATCTGCGTGCCGTACTCGAGGCAACCCTTGGTGTGGAACGCGCCTGCTGCTCCAGTGATGCCCTGGCAGAGAACGCGGGTGTTGCCGTCGATCAGGATTGACATGGGAAGGCGAGCATAGCGCGAAGCGGCGGCGGATCGTGTGTAATGGGCGAATGACCGCAGCCCAAGTGAAGAAGGGTCTCACCTACCGCGACGCCGGCGTCGACATCGACGCGGGGGATGCGGTGGTCGATCTCATCAAGCCAGTCCTGAAGCGCACTTACGACTCGCGCGTGCTCGGGCGCCACGGCGCATTCGCGGGGATGTTCCGCCTCGTGATGGGCGGGAAGGGCAAGCGGCGCTATCGCAAGCCCGTGCTCGTCGGCTGCACCGATGGGGTGGGGACGAAGGTCTTGATGGCCGCCGAGCGGAGGTCGTACGGTTCAGTTGGCATCGACTGCGTCGCGATGAATGTGAACGATCTCATCGTGCAGGGGGCGGAGCCCTTGTTCTTCCTCGACTACCTCGGGTTGTCGAAGGTGAAGCCCGAGGAGACCGCCGCGATGATCGCCGGTGTCGCCAAGGGCTGCGAGATTGCCGGATGCGCGCTGCTGGGCGGCGAATGCGCGGAAATGCCCGACATCTACAAGCCGGGGGATTTCGACATCGCGGGTTTCTGTGTCGGCGTCGTCGAGGAGGACCGCATCCTCGACGCGAGCCGTGTGAAGAAGGGCGATGTGATCATCGGGCTTGCCAGCAGTGGAGTCCACTCGAACGGGTACACGCTGGTGAGGCGGATCGTGAAGGACGCGAAGCTTGATCTCGACGCGACCTATCCCGAACTCGGGGAGCGCACGCTCGCGGAGATCCTGATGGAGCCGACGCGCATCTATGTGAAGTCGATCGTCGACCTGTGCGGTGACCCGAAGCATCGCAAGGCGATCACGGGGATGGCGCACATCACGGGCGGGGGGTTGCCGGGGAATGTGTGTCGAGCGCTCCCGAGCAAACTCGATGCAGTGATCGACTCAGCGGCATGGGAACCGCCGGCGATCTTCGCGTTCTTGCAAAGGCACGGCGGCGTCGCGATCGACGAGATGTTCAAGGTCTTCAATATGGGGATCGGCTACACGATCATCTGCAGGCCCGATCACGCCAACAAGTTGGTCAAGCGACTGAACAAGCTCGGCGAACACGCGACCATCATCGGCGCCATCGAGAAGGGCAAGGGCGAGGTGCGCCTCGGGTAGGGTCAACTGGCTTGGCTGAACGCCCATTCGGCGAGGTGCCTGAGTCCGTCGGGGTTCCAAGGGAGCCCCGTGGTCATCGCGATCTCGGCGAGTGGTTGGGCCTGCTCCACATTCCGTCGTTCCCACCGTGGTCGCTCATCGGACCACAACTCATCTGACTTCTCGCGGTTGGTCCGGGAGGTGCAGAGCACGAGATTTCCCACCGAGTTGTTCCGGGTGAGGCTCCAAGGCAGGAAGTGATCGACATCGACGGAGTCCCTCGTGAGGCGAGTCTTCGGCGAGTAGAAGCATCGCCCACCCTGCAGCTCCCACATCGGTTCTACGACGCATCGAAGTGCTTCACGCGGAACCCCGAAGAGATGCGCGCGCAGCGCGTCGCTTCCCGCGACATCGGGATTGACGCGCTCAACAAACGCCGTCCAGCGCAACTGAATCATGTCCGTCAGGAGCCCGTGGAATCTCCGGAGCGTCGGGGCCACCCCTGGAAGAAGGCGAAGGGACGCGTCCGTCGGGGGCCACTCGTAGAGCAGGCGCTCGCCGCTCGGCTGCAGTCTTCTTAGGACATCCTTGCGCAGGACTTTCAACATCTGTTGCGCGTAGGTTGGCAGTCGGTCGCTCGCGCGAGCATCGGTCAACTTCCCCTTGTGTGTCCGGCTCCAACGCCGGACAAGCGAGAGTGCGGTCGCAGGCTTTCCCGTTGCTTGCTTGAGCGTGATGAGCCCCTCAAACGGCCGAGGCTGAGCCCAATACAGCTCGACGACGCGTTCGGCAACCACGGCAAGCGGCACGCTGTTCTCATGCGGCTCCAGTTCCAGGGAGAGATCACACAGCGCATGGAGTAGCGCGAACTTGTATGTGGTTGTGTACGAACTGTCCCGAAGAAGTCGCTGGATCCCGTCGAGCAGCCTGATCGCCGCCGCCGCGTCTTCGTGGATGGTCGCCACGCGAAAAGCCTACTCCCCACCCCCACGGCGCTGCTTCTTCTCGCCTTGGATGCGTTTGCCTTCGAGTCGCCGCTCCTTGGACCCCCGCGTCGGCTTGGTCTTGCGCCGGCGCTTGGGGGGAGTCGCGGCCGCGAGCACG
>CANETX010000045.1 GCA_947441435.1 Planctomycetaceae bacterium | reverse complement strand
GCGAGGCAGAAGACTTCGAGCATCGACCACTCGGCGACGAACGCGACTCGGTGTCGCCTTGCGAGATGCTGCTCGGGCGTCGCCTTCGCGAGCCAGTACCACGCCTCGAGGACGATGGTCGCCGCCGGCGCCGCGATCAAGCCGATCCCGACGAGCGCTGCGAGCGGCCACTGCGCCTCGTGCGCGAGCTCGATGCCGAGGTCGGTGATGCCAAAGGCGTCGGAGCGCAGGAGGAACTGGTCGATCTGGAGGAAAGGGAGATCGATCGCCAGCGCCAGCGCGGCGAGCGACAGGAGCAGCATGGTGCCGACGAGCGCGCTCCTGGCGAGTCCGGCGCGGGTTGCCATGCGGAACGGCGCTGTTGCCCGAGGCGGCACGGCCGGGCAGTCCGTTCGATGGATCGAGGTCATCACGATGGAGAGCGTCATCGAGAGGACGATGGCAAGGAAGAAGCAGTAGATGCCGATCCGGGCCGAAGCCGCGACGGCCCACTGCTCCGACGAGGCCGCCACAAGGAGGATCACGCAAAAGGGGTCGATCATCGACCACTTCCCGAGCGTGCCGAGTGCACCGAGGAGGCGCGATCGCGGCGCAGGCTCCCGGAGGAGGAACCACGCGCTGGTCAGGCCGGCGAGCTTCACGAAGGGAAAGATGATGGAGAAGCCCACGACGATCGTGACGATCGCATACAGCCCTTCGTCCCAGAGCATGTGCACGGACTGCCAGAGGCCGTACACCTCGGTCCCCTTGAGGAACATGCTGATCTCCAGGAACGGGGTCATGAGCGCCGCGACCTGCAGCGCGAGCGCCGTGCACAGCCAGAGTGGGATGATCCACTTCCGGATGCGACCGGGCTGCGCAAGCGTTTTCGCGCCGGAGCGGGGCATCTCGTGAGGGTATGCGGAGGGGTTCGGTATCCTCGATTCCATGATCGTGCGCCGCTCAACGGAGCCGCTGATTTCCCAGTGCGCGTATCTCGTCGCCTGTCCTCGCACGAGGCAAGCCGTCCTCATCGATCCCGTCCGCAACGCCGATCGCTACGAGTTGCTCGCGGAAGAGCTTGGCGTCTCCATCATGGCAGTGCTCGAGACGCATCCCCCCTCCGACTATGTCTCGGGTGTCCGGGAAGTGCTCATGGCTACCGCCTGTCGCGCCTATCTCTCAGGTGAAACGGAACCGCCGGAGTGGTACGCCTCGGGTTCGCAAGACTGGGCAGCGCGGGTTCGATTCCTGAAGGACCGCGACACGGTGTCCTTGGGAGATCTCACGCTGACCGCCATGCTCACTCCGGGCCACGCCGCCGGCGGACTCTCGTTCTACATCGAGGATCGCGCGAGCGGCGTGCGGGTCGTGGCGACGGGAGATGCGCTCTTGGTCGGCGGCGCCGGGCGGGTTGAGGAGTCCGACACCGAACAGTTGCGCGACTCGCTTGCTCGGCTCGCGGGGTTGCCCGACGACACGGTCGTCTTGGCGGGGCACACCTCTGGCAGCGCCTGCGGATTTTCCGTGTCTCTCCCGGGCGAATCGACGCTCGGAATCGAGCGGCGGTTCAATCGGACCATGCAGTCGGTGGGGGACTCCGCGGCGTTTGCCGTGGCCGTTGCCTCCAAGCAGCCGGATCGTCCGACCTACTTTGGTCGTGTTGAGCGGATCAATCATCGGGAGCAACCCGCGCTCATCCACGAGATCAAGCGGCCGGGAGAACTCGACGCCGATCAATTCGTGCAGCTCCTCTCGATGCCCCACACCGTCATCGTCGACACCCGTCCGTGGTCGCGATTCGCCGCCGACGGAGCGGAGGGGGCGCTGCACGCCCCGCTTGATCGATACTTCGCGCCGCTCATGGCCTCGAGCATCGCGCAGGACGAACGGGTGGTGCTCGTCTGCGACCGCGCCGGGTGCCCGGCGGCCACCGACGCACTTCGCCTCGTCGGGATCGACCGAGTCGAGGGGTGGATCGACAGCGAGGTGTACGGCCGCATCGAACAGCCGCTGCTTGATCTCGTGGAGATCGACGAACTGACACAGGTCGCGGCCCGTCGAGTCGACGAGCGCGGTGACGCACGGTTCCTCGATGTCCGGACGACGTCAGAGTGGTTGCGTGGCCGCATCAAGGGAGCGCGACTCGTCTCCCTCACCCAGCTGCCCGAGCGAATCGACAGCCTCCCGCGGGACAAACTGATCATTGCGTACTGCTTGACCGGCATGCGCAGCGCGCGTGCCTGCGTGTTCCTGAGGCGTCGCGGCTTTCGCTGTGCGACGCTGCAGGGGGGATTCTGGCCGTGGTTCGGCCGGGGATTCCCCGTCGAGGGAGTCGATCAGCCCTTCTGAGCGCCGATCACGCTGAGCGTGGGCTGCACCAGCTGCCCTGACAGCGTCGCGATCGAAATCTGGCTCGCCACCCGTCGGCAGAGGTCGTCGAGCGACTGCGAGAGTGCGGCGGTCCCGGTGAAGTTTGCCAGTGGCGTCCCCGCATCGCTGTTGCGCCGAAGTTCCATGTGGATGGGGACCGCCCCCAGAGAGGGGAGCTCCATCGTCGCGGCGAGGGCTTCGGCGCCGCCGCGCCCGAAGAGGTCGTACTCAACGCCGTCGTTGCCGACGAAGTACGACATGTTCTCGACGATCCCGAGCACGCCGACCCCAAGCTGCTGGAACATCCGCACCGCTCGGCGAGCATCATCCTGCGCGACGCGCTGCGGGGTGCAGACGATGACCGCCCCTGAGAGCGGCAGGAGTTGCGCGAGCGTCAGAGGAACATCGCCTGTCCCGGGAGGGAGGTCGACGATCAGGTAGTCGAGCGCTCCCCACTCCGTCTGCAGTGCGAGCTGCTTGAATGCGCCGTGGGCCATGGGGCCCCGCCAGATGAGCGCCTTGTCCGGGTCGACGAGTTTCCCAATCGTGATCGCCTTGATCCCGTGCACGCTGAAGGGCACGAGCATCTCACCCTTGATTGCTGCAGGGAGCGCGTCAAGGCCGAGCATCGTGGGAATGCTCGGGCCGTAAATGTCCCCGTCGAGGAGTCCGACCGACGCACCCATGCGTGCGAGACCCACGGCGAGATTGACACTGACCGTGCTCTTGCCGACGCCACCCTTTCCCGCGCCCACTGCGATCACATGCTTGACCGAGGGGAGTGGCGTTGTCGGGCGAGCGCCCGCTGACTCTCGAACGCGGGCGGTGAACTCAATCGTGATGCGCGGTGCGGCGACTCCTTTGGATCGCGCCGAGGAGGCGATCGCCTCTTCGATGTCGGAGCGGATCTTGTCCTTCATGGGACACGCTGGGGTCGTCAATTCGATGCCGATCACTGCCGCATCTGCATCGACGCGGACATCCTTCACCATTTTCAGGGTGACAAGGTCCTTGTGGAGGTCCGGATCGTTAACGCGGCTGAGCGCGTCCATGAGGTCTTCCTTGGTGAGCGGCATGGGGACAAAATGGTACGGTAGCCATGTCCCCGAACCACTCCTCACGGACAATTCCGTGCGAAAGGAACTCACCCATGACCAATTGGAATGACTGCACGACTCGGACTGCCCTCACCTCAATCTTCATTGTCGGATCGCTCGCCCTCGTTGGCACAGCGCTTCCCGCGTTCGCCCAAGACGATGACTCCATGACCTCCCCAAAGGCTCCCTCCAAGGGAAGCCCGCAGGATGCGCCCCCGAAGGGTGCAGGAGGCGGAGGCGGGTTCCTCTCAGGACCAACCGTTCCACCGGGTGCGGCGCAGGGAGATGGATCGTTCGGTTCGGGTGATGGGAAGCGCCCGGGTGGCGGCGGCGATCGACTCATGTTCGTCATGCAGGAGATCCGGATGTTCCGCGAGGCGATGCAGTCCGTGGTCCCCGACTTGACCCCCGAGCAGTCCGCGACCATCGAGAAACTCGGTGGCGACTTCCAAGCCGAGGCGATGGCTTGGCGCACAGCGAACGCCGATGCGATCAAGGCACTCGAAGACAAGATGAAGGCGGCGAGGGGCTCGGGCAAGGGACCGCGACCGAACAAGGGCGCCCCGGCAGACGCTCCGAATGGTGATGGAGCCAAGGGTGGCGGAGCAAAGCCCGATCAGCCCATGCCAGACGCGGGCGCTCCGGCGCGGGGGCAACCGAGCCGTGAGGTGATGGAGGAAGCGCAGAAGCTCAAGTCGACGATGCCGAAGTTCGAGCCGGTGCGCGAGAAGATCATGGCGGTCCTCACCCCGGATCAGCAGGCCACCGTGAAGGAGGCCGTCGGCAAGATGCGCAAGCAGGGCGAAGGCAAGCGGCCTGATGGGAAGCGACCCAATGGCAAGGGTGGAGACGGTTCCCCCGCGAAGGCGCCGCCTCCGGCGGACCCTGCCAAGGGTGACTACCAGTTCAAGGACTGAGTCTCGACCAGGATCGGTCAGCCGCCGCCGTACACGACGACATCGTTGTAGGTCGTGACGACATCGGGCTTCGCCACCAAGGTGTTGGTGTACGCGAATGCAGTCGCGCCGGTCGGTCCGTCATTGGTCTTCGAGAAGAAGATGCCGTCGGATCCCGGCGAGAACAGCACATACCTGCCGCGTGGCGTGCCAGCGCGGGCATCGGTCAGCGAGGCAAAGGCGCCAAACGCCGGATGGCGGATGAGCTGCGCGAGATAGTTGCGCTGGTCGGTTCCCGATCCCATGCCGAAGACGCTCGTCTGGGTCTGATCGGCGCCGAGTTCACCCAGCGCGGTGGAGTTGAAATAGGCCTGCGCCGGTTCGAGATAGAACTGCGGTTTCTCCGCGAGGGTTCCTGAGAGCAGTCCTCCTTGGCGGGCGCTGCGCACCAGGGCGATCGGCTGCCCCCATGCGTCGAGGAGGTCGGGGAGAACGATCGTCTCGCCGACCTGCCCGACGGCGGGCTTGAGTTGATGATCCTTGGGAGCGAAGAAGGAGTCGTACTTCTTTCCCTCGACGCGTGGCCCCGACCCGATGTCGATCGGATTGATCTTGATCTTGACCTGCCCGGTGCCAGTCGAGCCGCTGGTGCCGAAGGTGAACTCCGTCCCCGCCGCGGTCGCGTAGGCCGGATCATCCTCGCGCACCGCACCACCCATGAGATGAAGGAGCGCATTCTCTGTCCCGCTGATCGGGCAGTTGACGGTGGCGGCAAGGAGGTGTTCGGGGACGATCCCCGGGTAGTAGCCGAACTGCTGCTGAAAGGTGTCGCAGGCCTTCGCGAACTCATTCATCGTCGCCTGCGTCGAAGTCACTCGGGCCTTTGTGGACACCTTGCCCAAGGCCGGAAGGAGGATTCCGACGAGCACCAGAATGATGGCGACGGCGACAAGGAGTTCCACCAATGTGAAGCCGCGCCGGGCGAGGCGGGAGTGACGACCACCGATGATCCACGAGTTTGTGCGCATTCTTGGGGGTTCCTCTGCTATCGATCATACGCAGCGGGCATTCGTCCAGTTGCCAGTGTCACCTGCCGAAGTGCTTCAAAAACCCCACAGGCGACCGCCGTGGCGAGATTGAGGCTCCGTGCTTCCGGTCGTGCGACCATCGGGAGCGTGACGATCCGGTCCGGTCCATGGTGCTCTCGCACCCATGCCTCGACGTCGGGCGAGACGCCATCTTCCTCTCGCCCGAAGAGCAGGTGATCCCCCTCGCGAAAGTCCGCTTCCCAGTGGGGGCGGCGCGACTTGGCACTGAAGAGCCAGAGGCGTGCGGGGGCCTCATCGGCAACGTAGCGGGTCCACGATTCGTGCTCGCGGCAATCGACGTGCTGCCAATAGTCCATGCCCGCCCGGCGGCAGGCCTTCTCCGAGAGATCGAATCCGATCGGACGAATGAGATGGAGGCGGCAATGCGTAGCCATCGCCGTTCGTCCGATGTTCCCCGTGTTGTTGGGAATCTGGGGCTGAAAGAGGACGAGGTGGAAGAGAGGATCGTTCAGTGGCATCGGTGGACCTGCCTGCGCCACAATATCCGCGACGGCCCTGGGAGGCCGCTATGCTTGCCCACATGGAACTCGTCCTCCTTTCGAACCTTCTCTGGATCGTCTTTCTCGCAGGCTGGTGTGTCGTGTATTTCATCCAGGCCGGCGCGGACAGGAGGAGCGGCGGGAGATACAGCGATCACATCGAGCGCCCGTGAGCGCACAGAATCCGGGGCGCACTCGCTATCGCCTTGCCCGATTAGCTCAGTTGGATAGAGCACCGGTTTCCTAAACTGGAGGTCGCGCGTTCAAGTCGCGCATCGGGCGCTGCTTCATTTCCCCGGGGGTTCGACGCGAGAGTGGCGATGGGCGGATTCGAACCGCCGACCTAAGAATTATGAATTCTCCGCTCTAACCAGCTGAGCTACATCGCCGAAGGGGGAGAAGTATAGCGAGATGGGTTGGCGCTGATCGTCGCGGACGCCTTGCGGCGCTCACGCTCATGATCACGCCGGCGCGGTGGCCGCCGACGACGTCGTGCTGGTGCGCAGCCATCGCTTGCCGTGCGCAGTTTGCGCGAAGCCCGGTTCCTTCTGGGCGATCGCCGCAGCGATCAGTCCCATGAAGAGTGGCTGTGGCGCGAGCGGTCGGCTCGTGAGTTCCGGATGGAACTGCGCGCCGATGAAGTAAGGATGCGCCGAGACGGGGAGTTCGAGGACCTGCATGATCGGATGCTGCGAATGTCGGCCGCTGAAGACCAGTCCGCCCTTCTCAAGCTCCGCGATGAACGCAGGATCGACTTCGTACCGATGGCGGAATCGTTCGCGAACCAGCTTCGCTCCGCCGTGCAGGAACTGCGCGAGGGTTCCCGGGAGAATCGCCACATCTTGCCCGCCGAGCCGCATGGTGCCGCCGACAATTCCTTCGAGGGCCTTCTGGTCGGGGAGCTCGCTGATGACGGGATGGCCGCTTTCGGGCTCAAACTCCGTCGAATGGGCATCCTTCCATCCGAGCACGTTGCGCGCGTACTCGATGACCGCGACCTGGAAGCCGAGGCAGATGCCGAGGAACGGCAGACGCCGCGTGCGTGCAAATTCGGTGCAGCGGATCTTGCCTTCGACTCCTCGGACGCCGAACCCGCCGGGCACGATGAGGGCATCGACGCCATCGAGCGCCGCGGTCGCCCGCGCGGAGGTTTCGGCCTCGCCGGAGTCGAGCCAGCGGACGTCGATCTCGGCGCCGAGTTCGATGGCGCAGTGTTCGACGGCCTTCTCGATCGAGGCGTAGGCGTCGCGCAGCGCGGCGTACTTCCCCGAGATCCCCAAGGTGACCTTGTGATCGCGATGGGCGCCGAGGCGCGAGGCAAAACTTCCCCAGACTGCGCGGGCGCGATCTTCCGCCTTGGTGTCGACACGGTCGTGGAGCTTGAGGATCGACAGGATCTCCCGATCGAGTCCCTCGGCGCGCATCGCATCGGGGATGACGTAGATCGACTCGCGGTCGTGCATCGAGAAGACGCGCTTGAGCGGCACGTTCGAGAACATCGAGATCTTCTGGGCGACCTTGTCGGTGACTGCGTTCTTGGCCCGGCAGGCGATGATGTGCGGTTGGATCCCTGCCTCCATGAGTCGCTTCATGCCCAGCTGCGCCGCCTTCGACTTCTGCTCGCCGAGAATCGCCGGTTCGATGATGTACGTCAGCGCCACGAAACACGCGCTGTCATCGCCTTCCTCGAAGGCGAGTTCGCGCAGCGCCTCGATGTAGAACCCATTCTCGTAGTCGCCGGCGGTCCCGCCGACCTCGACGAACAGGAGGTCGACCTGCTTGCCCTTGGCGCCGGTCATCGCGAGTTGGCGGAGTTTCATCTTCACCGCGCCGGTGACGTGCGGAATCATCTGCACGTCGCGGCCGAGATAGCCGCCGCGCCGCTCGCACTCGAGGATCTCGGTGTAGATCTGCCCGGCGGTCATGAAGTTGCGGCGCGAGAGGTTCTGGTTGAGGATGCGCTCGTAGGTCCCGAGATCCATGTCGGTCTCGAGTCCATCCTCGAGCACGAACACTTCGCCGTGGCGATAGGGATTGAGCGTCCCCGAATCGATGTTGAGGTAACCCTCAAGCTTGACCGGGGCGACAGAGAGCCCCTTGTCCTTGAGGAGTTTCGCGAGTGAACTTGAGAAGATCCCCTTGCCGAGCCCGCTCATCACGGTGCCGATGACCACAACGAATTTTGTGCGTCCGCGCTGATATCCCTCAGGCACAGGCGAGAAATGCTCCCCCGTGTCTTCATTGCTGGCGAACTGCGCGAGGAAGCCTCGTCCTGAGTTGCTCGCTGAAGGGGGCATACCCGATGGTACTCACGCTCCCTCAGCGGGTACAAGACACGGATGCGAGGAACTTGGCTTCTTTCGTGCGCGATCCTGTGCGGGTGGAGTTCGGCGGCATTCGGGCAGGGTTCCGATGGGGCGAAGGACCATTTTCCGCCTGACCCGCAGGTGGACTGGAGACATCTCCGGCTCGAGGCGCGGATCCCTGACATTGGTTCACGGGTGCTTGAGGGGAAGGCGCGCTGGACTTTCGTCGCCGACGGCGTGAAGGTCGATGCCCTTCGGCTCGATGCCACAGGAATGAAGATCCACAGCGTCGAACGGGTCGAGCCGACCCGCGCACCGTTGGAGTGGTCGCATGACGGTTCCTCGCTGCAGATCCGCTTGGATGCGAGCGGTCCCATGGCGATCGAGATCGCCTACACCGTGAGCGCCCCCACTGGGGGCATGACATTTTCCCTGCCAACGCCGGGGGTGGATGGCCGACCACCGCAAGGGGCAGAAGTCCACACGCAGGGACAGCCGCAGTCGAACCATCGTTGGTTTCCTGTCCATGACTTCCCCAACATCCGCGTGAGCACCGAGGTCATCGCCGACGTGCCAGCGGGGCTGGCGGCGAGTTCGAATGGGATGCTCCTTGCGCACACGAGCGAAGGAGGAAGGGAGCAGTGGCACTGGCTGCAGGAGAAGCCGCATGTGCCATATCTCGTGTCGCTGGTCGTGGGCTCGTTTCAGCGCACCGAACTTCCCGCGCCTTTGAGCGGCGTCCCTATGGCTGTCTGGACACAGCCTGCGGATGCTTCGCTCGTTGCTGGCACGTATGGCCGCACCGACGCGATGATCGACTGCTTCGAAAGGCGGTTCGGGATTCCCTACCCGTGGGATCGCTACGACCAGCTCGTCGTGCGCAACTTTGGTTCCGGCGGAATGGAGAACACCTCGGCGACCACGATGCATCCCGGGGCGGTCCTCGATGAGACAGCGCTCCTTGAGGGCGACATCGATGGGCTCATCTCGCATGAACTGTGCCACCAGTGGACCGGGGATCTCGTGACCTGTCGGAGTTGGGAGCACATCTGGCTCAACGAGGGTTGGGCGACGTACGGGAGCGCTCTGTGGAACGAGTGCCACGAGGGGAGCGACGCCTACTACGACAGCGTGCTCGGGGACTTCGGCGTCGCCCGCGGCGACTCCGGGATGACGGGCAAGGATCCGGTGCGGGCCACGGCACCCATGTGCACGCACAACTACGCAAGCCCGGGGGAGACTTTCCGGCGCGAGGCGAATCCATATCCCAAGGGAGCGTCGATCCTCCACATGCTTCGGAAGAAGCTCGGCGACGAACTGTTCTTTCGCGGCGTCGACCTGTACTTCGACCGCTTCGCGCAGTCGCTTGTCGAGACGGATGATTTCCGCCACTGCCTTGAGGATGTCAGTCGACTCTCGCTCGAACAGTTCTTCGATCAGTGGTGCGATCAGCCGGGATGCCCGAGAGTGAAGGCTGCCTCGACCTATGACGCGGGGTCGCGGTTGTTGACGCTAACTCTGTCGCAGGGTGAGCGTGCGCCGGGACTGGCGCCATTCGATCTCGCGGTGCCGGTGCTCATTCGCACGGCGAGTTCCGAGCGCACCGTCGTCGTCGCGCTTTCTGCGCGAGAGGGGCAGCGCCAGGTCGAACTCGATGGCCCTCCGACCATGATCGCCGTCGACCCTGAACTGCATGTGCTCAAGGTCCTGGAGGTGGATCTTCCGGAACCTTTGCTCATCGAGCAGGCCTTGGCCGGGCCGAACTCCGCGAGTCGCCGACTTGCGATGCGGGCGCTTGCTCCGAAAGACACGGCGCCCTCGCGCGATGCGCTCGCCGCGATCGCGCGCGATCCCAAGGCCCGGCGGTCGGAGCGAATCGAGGCCATCGAGTCGATCGCATCCGCAGGCTCGCCCGAGGGGCGAGTGCTCACGCGGGCACTGTTTGACGAACTCGTCGTGCCAACGCTGATGGCAAGTCCGACGGAAGCAGCGTCGATGTGCGATCCGCGCATCCGTGCGGCGCTCACCGAGGCGATCGCCGTCGCTCCGGTGACTGAGGCGCTTCCACGGCTCGCCCGCGTCGCGAAGGACGACCGGGGATATGCCCCGCGAGCGAGAGCCCTCGAAGGACTTGCGCGACTCGGTTCGGGGGACGCTCCCGCGGACCGCGAGGCGATCGTCCAGGACCCTGCCGTGACGCAGGCGATCGAGGCGGCGCTCGCGCAGCGAACCCCAGGCGAGCGGTTGCGCAGCGCAGCGGTCGAAGCGTGCGGGAACCTCGGCCTCGTCTCGATGATCGCGCACATCGAGGAACTCTCGACGCTCGGTCATGCCGACCGGATGCGACCTTCGGCGATCGCGGCACTCGGAAAACTCGCCGCGCTTCCCGCCGCGTCTTCGGAGCGACCCAAGGTGATCGCCACGCTCGTGGACTACCTCGACGACCCCGAGTCGCGGAGTCGCGAGGCGGCGGGGGAGGCACTCGCCTCCCTCAAGGCCCCGGAAGCGCTCGCGCGCCTCGAAGCGATCGAAAAGGCCGCGCATGGCGACCGGTTCTCGGATCGCGCCTCCGGCTGGATCAAGCGGATCCGCCAGTAGATCGTCGCCACCGCTCAACGAACGCGGCGTATTGCTCGGGCGTGTCGATCCCCTGCGAGGTGGACCGGCCCAGCGCGAGCGCGATCGGGAGTCCGTGTTCGAGGACCCGCAGTTGCTCGAGTTGCTCGGTGCGCTCGCAGGGAGTGGGGGCGAGGCCGACGAAAGTGGCGAGAAACTCGCGTCGGTAGACGTAGAGCCCCACATGCTTGAGAGGGTGGGCCTCGGCGGCGGCGCCCTTGGCATCGCGATCGAATGGAACAAGGCTGCGCGAGAACCAGAGCGCACGGCGGCGTCCGCCGATCGTCGCGCCGACGCACTTGACGATGTTGGGATTGGTGGGGTCTTCGTGAGGCTCGAATTCGCTCGCGAGTGTCGCGACCGGTGCCCCGGGATCGGTGAGGAGAGCAGCGACGGTTGCGTCGATGAGCGACGGCTCCAGTTCAGGTTCATCTCCCTGGACGTTCACGATGATGCCGCCGTCGACATCGCCAATGGCCTCGGCGATGCGGCTGGTGCCGTTCGCGTGGTCGCTGCGCGTGAGAATGCACCGAACGCCGTGGGCCTCGGCCGCCCGGACGATCCGCTCGTCATCGGTGGCGACGACGACCTCGCTGACGAATCTTGAGAGGCGTGCTCGATCGACGACGTGCGCGATGAGCGGCTGCCCCGTCTCGGCGGCAAGCATCTTGCCGGGGAATCGGCTCGACTGGAAACGCCCGGGGATGATGGCGACGACGCGGGGGGAGCGCGTTGAGCGCCCCATCGCCTCGGTCACGCGAGTTCCTTGACGAGCGTGTCGAGGTCCTTGCGCCGCTGTCGGATGTCCTTGTAGGCGATGTCCTTCCTGAGGATCGCCGAGCAGATCTCGGCCGCATCGCGCGCGTGCTGTCCGCTCTTCTCGGACTTGGCGATCTCGATGAGGGAGAGCATCAGGTCGTACTTGAGATCCTGCTCGCGGTCGGCCTGGGTGATGTCGAGCGCCGCGAGCGCCTCCTTGAATTCGCCGATTGCTTCCGAGTGCCAGCCCGACACGGCGAAGCACTTTCCGAGCATGTGCGCCGCAGCGACCTTGAGCTTGGGCTCTTCCTTCGCAAGTTGGAGGCAACCCATCGCGTCCTCGTACTGTCCGAGTTCGAAGAGCACGCGGCCGAGATCCGACTTGATCACTCGGTCCGTCGGGTAATTCTGCGTGCGATCGCGATACTCGGAGACTTGCATGTCGAGCACCGCCTTGCGGATGCGGACCACCGCCGCCGCCGCGCCTTCGTCGGCGGGCGCCGCCTTCGCTGCATCTTCCGCCTTGATGAGTTCGCGCGACGCGCGCATCAACTTGATGTCTCCGGCTGCCATCCGGAAGCGATATTCCTTGAGATCCTCGAAGGCCTTCAGGTAGACGCGGTACGCCGTCGCTTCATGTTCGGGAGTTCCCATCCGCCGGAGCGCGAGGCAGTACTTCGCCACAGTGTCGGCAACCATCGGGTTGGTGTCGTACTCCGCCTTCGTGCGCTGGAGATTGCGATCTTCGGTCCCGGCGCTTCCGGTGATTGCCTCATGCTCGGCAAGCGCGCGCTGCCCTGCGAGGTCCTTGACATTGCCTTGGAAGTTGCCGGTCGCGCCACCTTCCTTGTGGTAGCCCGAGGCCTCGATGGCGCGGTGGGCGAGGATCTGCTTGAACTCGCGGTCGAGTTGCATGTCGGAAGGGTCGAGCTTGAGCGCCGTTTCGACGCACAACTTGGCCTCTTCCCAGGCGCCGACCTCCATGAAGAGGTCCTTCGCGCGCAGCAGCGCCTTCTTGTTGGGCTTGTCCTTGTGAACGACGCACAAGAGGTTGAAGACCTTCGGAGCCACCCACGTCCCGAAGGGGAGTTGTTGGGCCGTGACGGCTGCCTGCAGCATGTCGAGCGCACGCTCGAGGCTGTTGCCGTCGCGCATCCAGTGCAGGGTGGCGACCGCGAGCTTGTCGACCGAGCCGGGACCGTCGAGCGGCTTCATGTCGGCATTCGTTGCGGGCCTCCCCCCGACGCCGTGAAACTGGCGGGCGCACTCGTACATCTGCTCGTAGAGCATGATGTTGGCCGGGTCGTACTTCATCGCGTTGGCGAAGTAGAAGAGCGCGGCCTCGAAGGACGACTGATCGCGAGCCTTGGCGGCCCGCTCGAGGAACGGGCGTGCCTTGTCCGGTGACGGGACGAAGGGTTGGTCCTTCGAGGGATCGCTTTTCTTCCAGGGGAGGATCACGTCGTCAGTTCTCTCGCATCATGGCCGGGTTGGGAAGCATATCGGCGCGCGGTCAGGGCAGAGTCGCTCGGGTCTGCGGCGAGCGGCTCGATAGGATTCGGTCGTGATTCCCCGCTCATTGATCGTCCATCCCAATCCTATCCTGCGGGTCAAGGCAGTTCCTGTGGGGGCCATCGATCAGGCGGTTCGCGACCTCGTCACGGAGATGCTCAGGTTGATGGACGAGCACTCGGGGTACGGATTGGCGGCGCCGCAGGCGGGAGGAGGTGTGCGGATCTTTGTCACACAGGGGGTCGGCGATGAGGACGATCCGATCGTCTATATCAACCCGCAGTTCGTGAGCATCGGCGGTGCGCTTGCAGGAGAGGAAGAGGGGTGCCTCAGCCTTCCCGGGATCCGGGGAGTTGTCCGTCGACAGCCGGACGCGGTCATCGAGGCCATGTCCCTCGATGGGGCCGTCTTCCGCATGACCGACAACGAACTGCTCGCTCGGTGTTGGCAGCATGAGATGGACCATCTCGATGGTGTGCTGATCATCGACCGGATGACGCCGATCGATCGCCTCGTGAACAGGAGACGGCTCCGTGCGCTCGAGGCCGCCGGAGAAGAGGATTGAAGCCCAGCGGAGGGAGCCCGGGAGGTTCTCGCGGAGCTACGCCCATCGGACTCATGGGGAGCGGCGCATTCGCCATTCCATCCTTTGAGGCGATTGCGGCGAGGGCCGAGGGGCTCGGGGTCTCGATTGCCCTCGTGGTTTCCCAGCCGGATCGCCCCGCAGGGCGAGGGCGCGGAGTGCAGGCGACCCCCGTGAGCGCATGGGCGAAGGGTCGTGGCCTCGAACTTCTGGCGCGCGACGATGTCAATGATGGAGTGGTCCGCGAACTACTTGTTGCCTCCGGAGTCGCACATGTCGTCGTGATCGCGTTCGGCCAGAGACTCTCCGAGGGGCTGCT
>CANETX010000044.1 GCA_947441435.1 Planctomycetaceae bacterium | reverse complement strand
TGGCCCGCTCGCAGCCCGCAAAGAGCGCGAGCGATGCAGCCCAGACCACGACGGCGCGCAGATCAGAATGCATAGGTGATCCCCGCGTAGAAGAGGTCCTGCAGTTCCGTCTGTCCCGGGAAGAAGACGTCTTCGTTGGGGAGAAACATCCCGTAACGCAGATTGAGATCCATGTCGGAGAGGAATCTCCACTCGATGCTGAAGTCGACCTCCGAGCCCACGAGATTGGATCCGCCGGGAACCGTCGTGAACGAGAGCGGCGCATCGACATCGAGCCGCCCGAAGAGGAACGCAGTCAGGCCGAGGCGCAGCGTCTTGAAAGCCCCGCCTCCAGGAAAGGGCGTCGAGCTGATGCCCAGCGAGGGGGCCAGCAGATTCGCGAAGTCCGGCGAGAGGACTAGTCCCGTGTTGACATAGCCGAGCGAATTGAAGGAAGTGTCGAGCGAGTTGGGAGCAATGCCGCCAAACGTGTTGCCCGAGTCGAGCCGTTGGGTCGACCCGCTTCCCGCAACAATCTGGAAGTCGACACGCGTGTCGGACGCGTCGCGCGCCAGCCACGTCGCCCCTCCGAATCCCGCCAGCGCCGAGATGTTCACGGACTGCTGCGGCACAGGCACCAATCCGCCCGAGTGCGACAGCGGATCGCTGAGCGTGCTCCCGTACTCGTACATGAGTTCCGCTCGATAGACGATGTCCGCGCCGAGCGCGCCGGTGCTGCCGAGGCCGATGTACGTCGAGTTGTAATTGAAGGTGGTCGGATATGTCCCGATGCCCGGAGGAAGATCGCTGACCTGTCCCCCATTCAGGTCCTTCTGCGCGAGGACATAGACAAATGGGCGCTGACCTGGGAGTCCGCTGAACTCAAGCTTGCCGCCGTAGTAGAGGCGCTCGGTGTTCGAGTCGTAGCCCGGCCGCGAGAGATCCCAGTCCACGGTGTCGGCGCCGGCCGTCTCTCCGACGAGCAGCGTCGCCTTGAAGTCGCGCCAGGAGAAATCGAAGAGCCCCGCATACATGTAATCGCTCAGCGCCCCCCCCTGCGCCCAAATCACATATTGCCGCCCGACCTTGGCCGTGAAGTTGTAGTCAGGCTTCTGACCGGTCTGCGACTCGATCAGCCCGGCAAGGTCGAACTGGTACCAGTAGAGCTCGCCGACCGGGTTCTGCCACCCCTCGTCGCGATCGACATTGAGCGAGGGGCCCACGAAGTCCCAGTCGTCGTAGAGGAACCGGAGTCGTCCATAGAACCGATGCGCCCCGTCGAGTTCCACATCAGTGAAGAGTCGGAGGTCAAACTGCTGGAGGTACTGCCCGGTTCCGTTGGTCTGGTCGATGATGTTGAAGGCGTACCGAAACGTCCCTCCGTAGTCGATCGAGAGCCGCTCGGAGATCGGCGATCCCGCGAAGTAGGCCTTGCGCATTTCCGCATCCTCGACATTGAGCTGTCGCTGAAGATTCTCTGCGGAGCGCAGTGCCCCCGCGCCCACCCCCTGTCCGTGCAGGTCCGACGAAACAGAGAGCATCGCGGCTGTCCCAAGCCACGCGATCGTTGAGGTTGTCGCTGAGCGAAGGACGACCACCAATTCCTCGAAGGCGCTGCGGTGGATCCCTGATCCCTCAAGCCGGAGCGAGATTCGCGTCTATCCTAACCTCGTGACAGTGCGAGCGGTCATCGTCGGCGTCGGCAGTGCCCTCTCAGAGCGGCACTTCGGATCCTGTGCCGTCATCCTGGCGCCACAGGGGAAGATCCTCGTCGACTGCCCCGACTCAGTGTTGCACGCGCTGCGGTGCGCCAGCAAACTGAGCGGCCACTCGCTCGCGGCGCTCGGCATTCACGACATCTTGCTCACCCACTTGCACGGCGACCATGCCAATGGCCTTGAAGCCTTCGGCTGGAAGCACTGGCTGCACCGGAAGGGATCGGGGGGAGAGCGCCTGCGGATTCATGCCCTCCCAGCAGTTGCGGCCCGGCTGTGGGAGCGGCTCGCCCCGAGCATGGATCAAGGTGGCTCGGCGTCGCTTGCCGACTATTTCGATGTGCGTCGCCTCTCGACGACTGCCCCGGCTTCAATTTGCGGGGCCACTGTCCTCACGCGAGAGACGGACCACGGGATTCCATCGTGCGGATTCCGTATCCGTGTCGGGGAGGCCGAACTCGGGTGGAGCGGCGACACGAGGTTCGATCCCAATCACATCGATTGGCTCGCCCACGCAGACGTCGTTGTCCATGAGACGACAGAGTCCCCGGTCCACACACCGATCGAGTGTCTCAATGCGCTTGCTCCGGCGATCCGCCGAAAGATGCGGCTCATTCACATGGAAGATGCGTTCGACCCAGCTGCGACCGACATCGCCTGCCTCGCAGAGGGGATGGTGCTCGAGGTCGCGGACACTGCCCGCTCGCCGATTGGGGCGTAGCGGAGTCCGTGCGGGCCGGTGTAGTCGGCATGCGGACGAATGAGTTTGTTAGCAGCGAGCTGTTCGATGCAGTGGCCGGCCCAACCTGACATTCGGCTCGCGGCGAAGACGCAGGTGAACAGATCGAGATCAAGGCCGAGCGAGTAGTACGTCGTCGCCGAGTAGAAGTCGACGTTGGGGAAGATCCCCTTCTCGATGAGATTGGGCTGCGCGAGGACGATCTCCTCGATGCGTCGGCTCATCTCGTAGAGCGCGAGATTGCCCGTGTCAGACGCGACCTGCTTGGCGAAGGTCTTCAGGTAGGTCGCGCGTGGGTCGTAGGCCTTGTACACGCGGTGGCCGAAACCCATGATCCGCTCCTTGCGCGCGAGTTTTTCCTTGATGTAGCCGTCGACCTTCGAGAGGTCGCCGATCTCAAGAAGCATCTCCATCACTTCCTGATTTGCGCCGCCGTGCAGCGGTCCCTTCAGCGTCCCGACCGCGGTCGTTGCGGCGGAATACAGGTCGCTCTGCGTGGCGATGGTCACCCGTGCCGCGAATGTCGACGCGTTGAGTCCGTGGTCCGCGTGGAGGACGAGGCACACATCGAGCGCCTTCTCCATCGCCGCCGTCGGGCGCGCGCCCGTCAGCATCCAGAGAAAATTGCCGGCGACACTGAGCGACCGGTCCGGTGCGACGAGCGGCTTCCCCTTGCGAAGGCGATCGAAGACGGCGATGAGCGCGGGGGTGCGCGCGACGAGTCGCAGGGCCTTGCGTCGGTTCGCCTCGGGAGAATTGTCATCGGCTTCCGGATCGAAGTGACCGAGTGCGGACACCGAAGTCCGCAGGGCATCCATGGGGGCAGTGGTCTTTGGGATTCCCCGGATGAGTTCGATGAGCCTGGGGTCGAGGTCCGAGCACGCCTGCAGCGAGGCCGTGAACGCGGTCAACTCCGCCGCGGTCGGCAGCCGCCCGTTCCAGAGCAGCCACGTTGACTCTTCGAAGGTCGAGTTCCGCGCGAGGGAGTCGATGTCGTAGCCCGCGTACTCGAGGACCCCCTTGGCCCCGTCGATGAACGACAGCGCGGTGTCTGCTGCAACTGTCCCGGCGAGTCCCTTGTCGATGTTGAGTGGCATGGATCGCTCTATCCTTGGAGGGGAAATGATACCGCTCGGAGTGGATCGAGATGCGCGAACGCGGCCAATTGCCACGCACTTTCTCGTCGCGACGAACGTACTGATCTTCCTCTTTGTCTCCATCGGCCTCCATCGCGGGTCGGTGGCGGCCCCGTGGGTGATGGACCAGGGGACTTTCGTCCCCGCATGGGCAGAAGTGGTGACCCACCCTTGGACGCTCGTGACATATGCCTTTCTCCACGATCCCTCCGGGATGGCCCATGTCGCCTTCAACATGCTGTTCCTGTGGGTATTCGGCCGCTCCGTTGAGGGACGACTCGGGTCGTGGTGGTTTCTCGCCTTCTATCTGACGGGAGCCGCGGTTGCTGCGCTCGGCCAGTGGATGACAGACCCTGCCCCCGTGATCGGGGCGAGCGGCGCCGTCGCGGGGGTGACTGGTGCGTTTGCGGCACTCTGTCCGCGCGCGCGGGTGAAAGTCCTCTTCCTGATTTCGATCATCGATGTCTCGGGACTCACACTCGTGATCATCTTCATGGCGATCGATCTCCTTGGGCAGTTGAGTTCGTCGGCGGGACTCGGAGGTCGAGTCGCCTACTCGGCGCATCTGGGGGGCTACCTGTTCGGGATCGTCACCATGGTGACGCTCTTGGCGCTCAAGATCATTCCCCGAACGGAGTTCGATCTCTTCTATCTCTGCAAGCAGTGGCACCGGCGGCGGACGATGCGTGCAGCACTCTCCGGAGAGAACAGCCCGTGGCGAAAGGACGCGCTGAAGGGGGCAGTGCCGGAGACTCGCACGACAGACTCCCCACCGAAGCCGATGGCGCCAGTCGATGCCAAGCGGGAACTCGACGAGGCGAGCGAGTGCTTCGGACGCGGCGAGTTCGCATCTGCGGCTGCGCGTTGGGAACGGTTCGCCTCGCGGTGTCCAGCCCATCCCGACGCCGACGGCGCGATCCTCCTCGCGGCGGTCACCCATGCGCGCAAGTTGACCGACGCTTCCAAGGCCCGCGACCTCGCCCAGCGGCTCCTCAACCGTGTGCCCTCTGCCGCACCGGGGCTCGTGGAGCAGGCACGCGGACTGCTGACGGAACTCGGCGTTTCGGGCAGTTCTGGAGGGGGCGCCTGATGACTGGGGCGACCGCGCACCCGAGCCTTCGTCGATTCCAGCGCGACGCGAGTTCGCTCTTCGTGAAGATCTGCGGCGTGCGCGACGCGGAGACGGCGCGCGTCTGCGCCGAGGCCGGAGCGGATGCCATCGGACTCGTGTTTGCTCAAGGGAGTCCGCGGACGGTGACCGAGGCGGAGGCCTCCACTGTGCGAATCGCCTTCGACCGTCCAGAGATGGTGATCGGCGTGTTCCGGGATCCGTCGTGCGACGATCCTCAACTCGCCGCCCACGGAGGTGCGGTGCAACTCCACGGACGAGAGTCGCCCGAGTTCGTGAGTGAACTTCGGCAGCGCTGGAGCAGCGAGGGCCGCGCCGGCTGCGTCATCTTCAAGGCTGTCGAACCGGATGAAGCGCTCCTTGCGCGGTGGGCCAACGTCACTGGGATCGACGCGATCCTCATCGACTCTGCTGTCGCGGGAAGCGGCGCACCTCACGAACAACGATGGCTCGAGCGACTCGGAGACCTTCTGCCGACCGTCCGAGCGCCGATCATCCTCGCGGGCGGGCTCACTCCCGAAAATGTCGGCGAGGCGATCGAACTTGTCGGACCCGCGGGGATCGATGTCTCAAGCGGCGTCGAGTCGGTCCGCGGAGTGAAGGATCACGCCAAGATCCGCGCGTTCATCGCTGCGGCACGGGCTGCCCACGCGCGCCGTCGATGACGGCGACGGTCTTGGCAACACCTCGCTGCGCGATCCACTTGGAGATCTCTCCCCGCTCGCCCGGCCATGACGAGGCGAGTCGCCGCCGGAGGAATGCGCGGTAGAGAGCGAGCACCGTGCGGTCGAACGAGAGCGCGCTCGCCACGCGCTGCTCAACGGCGTCGCGTTCGGACTTGGGCCTTTCCTCAGGACGCGGGAGTGCGAGGCCAGAGACCGCAAGTCGATCTCCCTGAAGAGTGCACTTCCACTGCTCCCCTTCGCTCGCGATGGTGAGCCCCATGCGGCGAGGCATCTTCCCCCCTTGAAGGGCACGAGCCGCTTCGGCGAGCCGCGTCGGAGCGTCAGCGCGCAGCGAGAGGCCGCCGGTCACCCCCCACGCGCACTCAAGGTCGAGCACCCGTTCGGCGACCAGGGCAACTTCGACCTTCGCGTCGATGGCAACGAGCCCTTCGTGTTCCTCGGTGTGCCACCAGAGCCAGAGAAGAAAGACGTTGCCGAGAAAATCATTGGGATCGGCGCTCGCCCACGCAGGATCGGGACGGTCAGTGAGTCGGCGGGGCGCTCCCTCCGCATCGGTGGCGACGCGAGCGGGTGGACCGACAAACGCATCTATCTCCGCATCCCTGAGCGCGGAACTCGCGCCGAGGTCCCTCGCCTCGATCGCCGCACGCGCTCCGGCAGCGTCGCGCGCGATCGAACACTTGAAGGTCTCGTAGAGGAGTCCCTTGAACTGCTGAAAGGCAGCGTCGGAGTCGATCGGCGCGAGAATGATCCCGCGTGAGAGATCCCACAGCATCGGGCGTTCCCCATGGCGTCGCCACAGCCCCTCTCCCACTTCATGCATGCATCGTTGCTCGGCGCGCTCCTTCGCTTCCATCCGATCGGCGCGTGAAAGTCCCGTGCGCTGCGGACCACCCCGCGTTTCATCTTCGGCCTGTTGCCGGTACGCCCGGCGGATCCCCGCCGGCACGGCCACCGAGTCGACACGCATTGACGCGAGGAGCGCTCCATCGAACCCGCATGCCTCATGGGTGAAGACCGTGTCGAGGAGATGCCTCGGGGTGATCCACCCGACGGCAACCGGCGTGCCGCTTCCGCACGCATCGGGAGCGATCGCGAACTCGCCGAGCCGCTTCAGCGCCCCTTCGTCAACTGCGGTCGGGGGCTTTCCCGAGTCGATTCTCGTGCGAACGTAGGAGATGGTTCCTTGTCGAAACGGCATATCCCCCGACTATCGCGCATGAAATCCGTGAGGCGGGGCCGCCGACAACTTGTCCACCCTTTCGCTGCCGCACTATCCTCGATGCATGCCCTTCACTATTGACGACATCACCGCCCGCCAGATCCTTGATTCGCGTGGTCAGCCGACGCTGGAGTGCGAAGTCCGGCTCAGCGGCGGCGCGGTCGGCCGTGCGGCCGTGCCCTCGGGAGCGTCGACCGGCGAGCACGAAGCGGTCGAACTCCGCGATGGCGACAAGTCGAGATTCGGCGGCAAGGGTGTTCAGAAGGCGGTCAACAATGTGAACGGCCTGATCGCCCCCGAACTCCTCGGGGCCGATGCGCGCACGCAGGAGGCGATCGACGCACTCCTCTGCCTTCTCGATGGCACTCCCAACAAGTCGAAGCTCGGTGCCAACGCCACGCTCGCGACGAGCCTCGCCGTTGCCCATGCTGCGGCCATCGCCACCGACCAACCGCTCTATCGGTATGTCGGCGGCACCCATGCGCGCACGCTGCCCGCCCCGATGCTCAACATCCTCAACGGCGGCAAGCACGCCGACAACACCGTCGATTTCCAGGAGTTCATGATCCAGCCGTGGGGATTCGCGGACTTTCGCGAGGGACTGCGGGCCGGAGTCGAGATCTACCACGCACTCAAGCGCGTCCTGCATGACCGCGGACTCTCGACCGCCGTCGGCGACGAAGGTGGTTTTGCCCCCAACCTTGCGACAAACGAAGAGGCGCTCGAACTCATCGCCCGCGCAGTCGACGCTGCGGGCTACGACTTGGGACGCCAGATCGCAATATGCCTGGACCCGGCAACGAGTGAACTCGCCAACGAAGCGACTGCGCGCGGCAAGCGCGGCTACTGCTTCTTCAAGAGCGACCCCAAGCGGATCGTCGGCAGCGACGAGATGATTCGCATGTGGGAGTCGTGGTGCAATCGGTGGCCGATCCGCTCGCTCGAAGATGGCCTCGCCGAAGGGGACTGGGAGGGATGGAAGGCGCTCACCAAGCAGCTGGGATCTCGCATCCAGATCGTCGGCGACGACCTCTTCGTGACCAACCCCACATTCCTCAAGCGCGGGATCGCCGAGGGATGCGCAAACGCCATCCTCGTGAAGGTCAACCAGATCGGGACGCTGAGCGAGACCCTCGAGGCCGTCTCGATTGCGCAGGCAGCGGGTTACAAGGCCGTCATGTCCCATCGCTCGGGAGAGACCGAGGACTGCACGATCGCGGACCTCGCCGTCGCCACCAACTGCGGACAGATCAAGACGGGTGCTCCCTGCCGATCGGACCGCACCGCGAAGTACAACCAGTTGCTGCGGATCGCCGAAGAACTTGGCGCCTCGGCGAGATACGGCGGAACACCTGCCCCAGCGGCCGCACGGTCGAAACCCGCTACGCGGTCGTCGCCGACTGCGGCGAAGAAGAGTTCGCGTCCTCGCGTCGCAGCAGGATCGCCGCGCGCACGCAGCCGGTGAGCGCGACAAGCGCCCCGATCGTCAGCTTGCCCTCGATGAGCATGACTTCGACGGCGTAGTTCCCAATCAGGTCGCGCCCAGACGGGAGTCCCAGAAGCGCGAGCACGACGATGACGGCGATCATGATGCGGTCTCGCCTCTCCATCGCCACGATCACGCACGAGGCGATCGCGAAGTACTCGATTGCGAAGTGATAGTTGCTGCTGTGTGGGGCGAGAAGGACCATCGCGCAGGCGATCGCCCCCCACTCGTTGAGCCGTGAGAGAGCGCTCCGCGTGCGGCCACTCCTTCCGCCCAGCAGGACGACTGAGATCGCCCCACCAAGGACCAGCAGGCTCGCACCAGCGATCGCCGCTGCTCGTGTCGGAGCGTCAAGGTGGACTATGGACCAGTCGTGCTGATTCACGTCGCGCGGTCCGGGAGGAGTTGGAATCGTCCATCTCGTCATGGTCGCGGAGAGATTCTGCGCGAGCGGATTCCACGGTTCCCACAGCCCGCCTCCCGCAGTGGTCACGTCCGCCGCCCCTGTCGCCATCGTCGCGAAACTCCTGACGAGCGGACCGCTCATCGATCCCCGCAGGAGATCGGGGAGCACGGTCAACGCCGCACCGATGACGCACATCGCCAGCAGGGCTCGCCACCGACGCTCGATGAGCAGCATCGCCGCGAAGAGCCCCGGCGTGACCTTGAGCGCCGCGCCGATGCCGAGCGCCGCGCCAGCGGAGACCTCGCGACGCGCGACAGTTGCGAAGAGCGCCAGTGCCAGCGCGGACGCGATCAGGAGGTCGTGACTGAAGTACGTCAGAGGCGACAGGATCAGTTGATGCGCCATCGCCAAGGCGATGAGCAGCGCGATCGCCCGGCGACGGCGCTCCCGCGGATCCGCGACTCCATCCAACGCGACTCGCACGATGCACCACGCCGAGCCGATCAAGGAGAACGCGAGGACCGCTCCCCACCCGACGCGCGCCATCCACCCCGGCACCCACGCCATCGGCGCGGCGGTGAGGAGCATCGCGGGGGGATACCTCCACAACCCGATCCCATCGGCGGTCGGCGCAAATGGATCGGCTCCGACTGCGTACGCCTCGGCCCCCTTGAAGTAGCACTTGTCGAGTTCGTTTGAGCGGAAACCGAAGATCGCCGTGAGCGCAACCCACGCGATGAGGAAGGCGAGACACCAAGGCGATCGCACCGCGCCGCGCCAAGCCCTCGAGGCGCTCATGCGTAGGAATGCAGCCCGGTGATCACGAAGTTGATGACAATCCAGTTGAAGAGCATCACCCCGGCCCCCACCACCGCGAGCACCGCCGTCCACAGTCCCTTGTCCTTGACCCGGTAGCGAACATGAACCAACAGGGCAAAGACGACGAAGGTGTTGAGCGCGAACACTTCCTTTGGATCCCATCCCCACGGTCGACCCCATGAGTGGTCTGCCCAGATCGCCCCCATGGCAATCCCCGTCCACAGGAGCACGAAGGAGAGTTTCATGAGCAGCATCGTCACGCCGTCGAGGACTTCGCCCATGCGCGCGCCCTTGAGTCCGTCTCCTGACGACGGGAGTTCTCCGCCTGCGAGAGCCCCGACGCGCAGATAGACCGCCTCGCCGCCGAACGTCCGGTAGACGAGATATCCCCCCGCCGAAACGGCCGCCATGAAGATGAGGCAGTACGAAAAGATAATCACGTTGGTGTGGATGTAGAGCCAGACATCATGCAGCACCGGCATCATGTTGGAGATCTGCGCATTGAGTTCGACTGGCAGGAAGTGCGCGGCCATGAGGGCGATGGCACTCGCGATCGCGCTCGCGAGGGCGAACATGCCGCTCGCCGCCCGTCGGCGCAGCAGAATCTCAAGGACAATCGCCGCGCAGCCGCCAAACCACGCGGCGGTCGTGACCGCCTCGAACATGTTCGAGTTTGGCCAGCGTGAACTGATCCACCAGCGCAGGCCGAGCGCTGCCGTCTGGAGAAGGAAGGCGATCGCGTACACCGTGAGCCCCGCGAGTCTCGCCCAGCGCCAGTGGTAGGTGATGCCGAAGATGAGGAGCGCCGCGCTCAGTGCAAACACGAGCCAGATCCACACCAGATTTCCGTTGGCGAAGTACCAGGACTCCCACGCGAGTCGCGATGCATCCGGATATCCCGCCGGATCGATCGCCCGCAGCGACCGCGCAAACTCCGCGATCGCCAGATTGACCTTCGCAGCGTCGCCCACACTCCACCCCTCGACGACTCCCTTCCACGCCTGCGCTGTCGCAACCTGCTTGGCCTCGTCGATCCCCGCAATCGGCGAGACCGACTCGCCTGCAGCCTTCACAGCCGCAGGATCCGCGGCGAGCAGCATGACCTCTCGAAGCGAGTGCCACCGATCCGCTTTGTCCTCGTGCGCCGGTGGAATGACGCGAAGTCGGCTCAGCAGCACATCCGGCTGACGCAGCGACCGCGCTCCGCGCACGGCATCCATCGGCTTGGCGGTGCGCAGGAGATCCGTCTCCATGCGTGCCATGACCTCTTCAACTTCCGGCCGCGCCAGAAGCGCCTCGGAGATCAGGCCAGTCTTCATGAACGCTGTCATGCGCCCCTCGAGCGCAGGATCAGCGCGCGTGATCGCCTCGGCGATCGGCCCGCGCACGACGGCTCCCTTCACGAAGATTACGTCCGCGTCGGCGTAGGCCTCCGGCCTGAGAATCAAGTCGAGATAGGTGAACTCCGGGGACTGCCCGGCGATGCGTCTTGGTCCACTGATGTGCCCCATCTCTGAGTGCGCGAACGACCCGAAACTCTTGATTCGCCCCTCAGTCTGCACGGCCACAGAGTCCAAAGGCGACAGGTCAACAACTCCGGCCCAGTCTCCATCAGCCCTCGCTGTCCCCACCGAAGCAATCACCGCAACCCCAAGGAGCACAACCTTGGCCACACCCTTGGCGCTCTCAAGCACCTGTCTCGTGCGTGCACGAATGAGCGCCGGCTTCACGGTGAAAGCGTAGATCATCCCGAGGACCGCGATGATGCATCCCGCAAGTTGAATCCACACGCCATTGCGGTTCCCGACACCGAGCACCGTGTAGTTGAGCCCAGCTGAGCCGCGTTCGTTGCGCGCCGAAGGAGGCTCCGGCGGATCCCACTGCGCCTGGAAATACCAGAGGCCATTGTGCTCGATGGGCTCGTTGACGCTCACCTGAGTCGGCGCACTCCACGGTTCGGCCGCTCCATCACGGAATCGAATGAGGCTCGTGTAGTTGCGGATCGATCCTGTCTCTCCTGTGTAGCCGCCGCCATGGGTCGTCAGCAGGAACTCCTCAAGCGCAGCCTCTGTACCAAGCGGTAGCCGCGCGCGTGAAAAGAGCACCTCGATCTCGCTCCCATCACCCAGACGGAGCCGCTCGGGCTGATAGGGATGCCGTGCCAAGGCAAACCGGTAGTCGTCGAAGGCATACGAAGAAAACGGGATCCACTGTGGACTGCCTCCCTGGGCGCTGACATGCGCTTGCGCGAACATCTCCCGGGCATCTCGAATCCGCTGCGAGAAGGGGACGATCACCGGTCGCGTCGCGGCGACGGCACGCGGCTCGTACGACTCAACGGTCGCGGTGAGTCCTGCCGGCAAAGCGACGGGCGAGCCCACCGTAACCGAAAGGAGCTGCGGCGATCCATCGCCGATGGAAGAGACGATTCGCAGTTGACTCTCGCCGGGACCCGCCACAAGCGTCAGGAGCGCGCGCCCCGACCCTGGCGAATACTCCATCCGGATCGCGTCGTCGGGGGGAATTGGGGCGCCGTGGCCCGGTGCCGAGTCGGGAACATCCCGCGTCAGCGCCGGATCGTCAAAGACCCACCGGCGAATCGTCCGCTCTGGCGTCTTGATGTCGACGATCAGAACGCTGGCGTGCCGACCTCCCACCGGAAGATCGTCCTGCGCCGCGAGCACTCGGTACCCGTACCCGAGCTCGGGATCGGCAATTGCAACGAACGCCGGTTCCCCTTCGATGTTCTCCGTGCGAACCCCCTCAGTCACATCGACCCCTGCGGCGGGAATGAGGATGCGCACCGAGGCCGGAGTGGTGAGTCGTGCAAAGTCCTCTTCCTTGGTGATCGCTGCCATGCGAATGAGTCCGCCATCGGCAGTCGAACGCTCGGGATCGAGCGCTACCAATCGATAGGGCGCCGATGCTCCTTCAGCGCTCTGGATTCGGATCGCTGCGGTCGGATTGAACGGTGCGCTCGCACCCCCTGCCATGAGCCGCGTCACCGTCTGCGCGTACCGGAGATAGCCGTCGATGGTGAGCGCGACACTCGGAATGGGATCGTCGGCCGAGGCCGCGCTGACCTGCACATGGAGCGGTCGCGAGGCGGCGGCGGGGTCGCTCTCGATCCCAAACACATCCGCCTCGGACGCGACCCGGTCGTTGTAGAGAGGCAGGCCATCGATAGGCCGCATCACCCACTGCGACGATCCGGGACGCCGCAGATAGAGCGCCCATGACTTCGCAAGATCGTTGCGCAGATAGAAGTACCCCTGCGCTTCGTAGTCGAGTGCGATGGTGAGCCGGGGCTCGATGATGGCCTGCCCCGTCTCCTTGATGGCTCGCTTCACTGGCTGCTTTGCATCCCCAGTGAGGATGAGATCCTCGGTGTACTCAGGATGGCCAGCGATCACCTGCCTGAGGAACCCACGTGAGGCTCCTGTGACCCTGAGTGTCACGCTGTAAGAAGGCTCCCCCTCATCGCCGCCGGATCGCAGCATCCAGGCCGGATCGATTTCGAGGACCTCGACATCAAGTCGGTCGCCTCCGACACCGATGGAGGCGCGCGCCCCTTGCGACGCGAGGAGTTCGACGCCATCGGCCACTCCCTCCAATCGCAGAACAACCTTTCGCCGCGCCACGGGGGCATCTCCTTCTACTTTCGTGTGGAAATAGAAGACGCTCCCGCCGATGAGGGTGAGGATCCCCGCGTGGATCAGCCAGACCCCGAGATTCACCCGCCGAAAGGGAATCTTGCGCAGGGTCGTCACCGCCATCGTCGTCGCGATGAGCCCGATGATGAGATCGAACGGCCACCAGTGGAACCACTCGAACTCGGTCATTTCGAGCGCGGGCCACTGCCGCATCTGTTCATGGACCCACGCATCGGGATGGAAGATGTTGGGATGGACGGGATAGAGAATTCCCGCGCTTCCGACCGTCATGTAGACGAACAGGATCGCCATCAAGGCGATGCCGAATCGCACGGACGAGAACAGGCGCACGACTCCGGTGAACAGCGACATTGGGGAAGGGTCATCCTAGAGGGAGCCACGCTAGGATGCGGAACCCATGATCCACATGACCCATGTCGCTCCAGTTCGCCGTCACCCGATCGCCTCGCTTGTCATCGCCGCACTCGCGGTTGCGGCCACGCTCGTCCCCAGCGCGCGCGCGCAACAGGCGCCACCGGCAGCCGCCCCTGCTCCGGCTGCTCCCGCCGCCGCACCGGTCGCTCCCGTCTACGTCGCGATGACGACGAACAAGGGAGTGATCTATCTCGAACTCAACCCGACGAAAGCCCCGATCTCCGTCGAGAACTTCGTCGCCTACGCGAAGGAAGGGTTCTACACCGGCACCGTCTTCCACCGAGTCATCAAGACCTTCATGATCCAAGGTGGCGGCTTCACGGCAGACATCAAGCAGAAGTCGGGCCGACCGCCCATCTCCAACGAGTGGAAGAACGGCCTGTCGAACATGCGCGGGACGATCGCCATGGCGCGCACGCCGGAGGCCGACAGCGCAACGAGCCAGTTCTTCATCAACACCGTCGACAACAAGATGCTCGACCAGCCTCGCGACGGGGCGGCCTACGCCGTGTTCGGCAAGGTGATCAAGGGGATGGAAGTCGTCGACGCAATCGCCGCAACGCCGACGGGAGTCTCCGCAGGCATGGGCGATGTCCCCAAGACCTCCATCGTGATCGAGAAGGTCGAAGTGCTCACGAGCAAGCCTGACGTGAGCGAGCCGGCGAAGCCATCGGCGCCTGCCTCAGCCGGAGAGCCCGCGCCCGCGAAGGGCACCACCGCTCCATGACGGCGACGCGTACCGCGCAGGCGCATCCTCTCCGCGCACGGCTCTCGATCGCCACGCATGGCTCGGTTGTCGATGGGACCGTTGATGGCCCGTCGGTCGTCTCCTTGAACCCCGCGACCGGGGAACCGATTGCATCCGTCCGTCTCGCTTCGACAGTG
>CANETX010000043.1 GCA_947441435.1 Planctomycetaceae bacterium | reverse complement strand
TACTGCTCCTGCGAGTCGGGATCCCATCGGCTCGCGCGCGTTTCTCCGTTCAATGCGGAAGGGAAGCGGCAGACATCCTTCGCCACCGTCGACATCACTCCGGAGTTCGAGGAGTCGGATATCGAAATCCCCGACCGCGAAGTGGAAATCACCGCGTTTGTGCGGGCAAGCGGACCTGGAGGGCAGAACGTCAACAAGGTCGCCTCCGCCATCCGCGTCGTCCACATTCCGACGGGGATCCAGATCGTCGCGAGCACCTTCCGCGATCAACTGCAGAACAAGAAGCAGGCGCTCAGCGTGCTGCTCTCGAAGTTGGAGCAGATCGCCTCCGAGAAGCGCGAGGCGGAGATCAACCAGGCCAAGGGCGGCAAGGTCGAGCGCGGTTGGGGGACGCAAATCCGCTCCTATGTCTTCTATGACAACCGAGTGAAGGACCACCGCACGAACTACGAAGAGCCCAATCCCCAGCAGGTCCTCGACGGACGCCTCGATGCCTTCGTCGATGCCGAACTCAACCGGCGCCGACGCGAGCGCGACACCGTGCGGGCCGGCTAGCCACCCACATGCCCGCTGCCCCCGAACGACTCGGCCTCGTCGACTTCGGCCGCGCCGTCTGCAACACCGACGAAGCGTTCGCGCGAGAGTGGCTCGTGACCAACGGACTCGGCGGTTACGCGAGTGGGACGATCGGCGGAGTCCGCACACGTCGATACCACGCCGGCCTCGTGGTGGCGACACGCGGACCGAGCGAACGGACGCTGCTCCTCGGTGACATCCCTGTCACGGCCACCTATCGCCACCAACAGTTCCCACTGGGATCGAGCCGATGGTCGTCGGGCACGGTCGATCCGCAGGGGCACCTTTCGTTGCAGCGATTCCACATCGAGGACGGGATCCCGATCTGGCGGTGGGCGATTCGCGATGCGCTCCTCGAACGCCGGATCTTCATGATCCACGGCGAAAACACCGTCTGCCATCACTGGTCGCTCGTCCAGAGTGCGAGCCCCGTCGCCCTCAAGATGGCCTTCCTCGTCGATCGGCGCAGCCAGCATGCGCTCGGCCGCGCGGAGTCGCCGATGCCCGCACTCAAGCAGGTCGATCGCGGAGTTTCCCTCACGTGGGCGGGAACTCCCGCCCCGAACGCGCTGTTCGTCCAGTGTGCGAAGTCTGTCTCCACTCCTTCGCATGTGTGGTGGAAGAACTTTGAATTGCGCCTCGACCGCGAGCGCGGCTATCAAGGGACTGACTGCCTCTTCGAAGCTGCGACGATGGAAGTCGTCCTTGCTCCCGGCGAGTCGACGATTCTCACCGCCTCGACCATCCTGAAGGGACCATTGGACGCCAACGCATCGCTCCGCGACCAGCACAGTCGAGCCGGTGCGCTGGTCGCGTCCGCCGGAATCGAAGCCTCGCGACCCGCGCTCGCGCAACTCGTCCTCGCGGCGGATCAATTCGTCGTCGTGCGTGACGCGGCGGCGGGATCGACTGCTGGCACATCCCTCATCGCGGGCTACCCGTGGTTTGGCGATTGGGGGCGCGACTCGATGATCGCCTTGCCGGGGCTGCTCCTGTCCACTCGGCGGTTCGATGAAGCGAAGTCGCTCCTCACACTCTGGGGATCGTGGGTCAAGGATGGCCTCGTTCCCAATCGATTCCCGGACTCCCCCACCGACGAGATCGAGTTCAACTCGGCGGATGCGCCGCTCTTGATGATCATCGCCGCAGGGCGGACATTCGAGGCAACACAGGATCGCGAATGGGTGACCGCCCTCTACGGAGTGCTCGAAGGGATCGTGAATGCTTACCTCGCTGGAACGCGGCATGGAATTGGCGTCGATCCCGCAGACGGACTCATCCGTGCATCGGCGGACGGTCTGCAACTCACATGGATGGACGCGCGGATCAACGGCACCGTCGTCACCCCTCGCCGGGGCAAGCCGGTCGAGCTCAGCGCATTCTGGGTCGAGGCGCTCGCACAAATGGAATTGATCGGCGCGGCCATCGGTCGACCCATCGCCGCATGGACCAAGGCAAGAGACCGTGCGCGAACTTCATTCGGCAAGTTCTGGAACGAGCGCAAGGCATGCTGTTTCGATGTGATTGACGGTCCAGCGGGAAACGACGGGTCGATCCGCCCCAACCAACTGTTCGCCTCCGCGCTCGGCGACGCGCTCCTTCCCATCGGTCAACGACGCGTCATCTGCGAGCTCGCGATGGCCTCACTGTGGACTCCGCAAGGACTGCGGACGCTCGCCCCGGACGATCCTGCCTATCGAGGTCAGTTCGGAGGCTCGCCGGAAACTCGCGACGGCGCCTACCACCAAGGCACGGTCTGGCCGTGGCTCTTCCTTCCGCTCGCGAAGACGCACTATGGCGTCTACGGCAATTCACGGACCATCTCCGACTTCCTCTTCCCGTTCAGCAACCATCTCCGTGAGGCAGGGCTCGGCTCGGTGAGCGAGGTATTCAGCGGTGATGCTCCGCATGAGCCCGGCGGCTGCTTCGCGCAGGCGTGGAGCGTCGCAGCCGTCATGGAAACGCTCGCGTGGATCTCGGCGCGCGAGCGAGAGCACCCAACCGGACCCGATGCCATAATGACCCACGGATGACTGCCGAGCAGAAACGACTCGACGCGATTCGGGAAGGGACCGCTCCGTGGCGGCAGTTCGGACCCTATCTCTCCGATCGCCAGTGGGGAACCGTGCGCGAGGACTACTCAGCGGACGGCAACGCGTGGAGAGCGTTCCCCCACGACGAGGCGCGCAGCCGCGCGTATCGCTGGGGAGAAGATGGCCTCGGCGGATTCTGCGACGAAGGGCAACGACTCTGCCTGAGCGTTGCTCTGTGGAACGGCGCCGATCCGATCCTCAAGGAGCGTCTCTTCGGGCTTGCCAACCACGAGGGCAACCACGGCGAGGACGTCAAGGAGTGCTATTGGTTCCTCGACTCGCTGCCCAGCGGCGCGTCGCACCGGATGCTCTACAAGTATCCGCAGCGGGCCTTCCCCTACGACGAACTCGTCGCGGTCAATGGCTCGCGGGGGAAACTTGAGCGGGAGTTCGAACTGCTCGACACCGGGATCTTTGATGACGACCGCTATTTCGATGTCTTCATCGAGTACGCGAAGGCGGATGTCGCGGACATCCTGCTGCGCATCGAGATCGTGAACCGAGGGCCGGTCGAAGCGACGATCCACGTGCTGCCGACCCTCCTCTTCCGAAACACGTGGTCGTGGACGAATGATCTCGGGCGTCCCCGCTTCAATGGCGGATCACCGCGCATCGCGGTCTCGCACCCCGATCTTGCGCCGATGACCCTCGAATTCGAAGGCGCCCCCACAGTTCTCTACTGCGAGAACGACACGAATGTCGAGCGACTCTTCGGACAGCCGCGTGCCGGTCGCTCATTCAAGGATGGCATCAACGATTGCGTCGTCTCGGGGGCGATAGCCGCCGTCAACAGTGAGCCATCAGGGACCAAGGTCGCCGCCCATCATCGGCTGACGATTCCCGCGGGAGGCTCGGCGGTGGTGCGCGCGAGGCTGTGCGCGAAAAGTGCAGCGGGCGGCTTCGCTGACTTCGACACGGTGATCGCCGCGCGCCGAAGGGACGCCGATGAGTTCTACGCGGCGAAGCAGGCCGCAGTCCTCGATCCTGAGTGTCGAAAGATCCAGCGGCAGGCATGGGCCGGACTGATTGCCAGCCAACAGACCTACCTGTACGGCGTGCGCCAGTGGCTCGATGGCGACCCCGGATCCGTGCCTCCGCCGCCTGAGCGCCAGCGCGGTCGCAACTGCGACTGGCGGCACTTGGTCAATCACGAGGTGTACTGCATGCCCGACTCGTGGGAGTACCCGTGGTACGCCTCGTGGGATCTCGCCTTCCACTGCGTGGCGTTGGCAGAGATCGATCCCGTTGAGGCGAAGCGACAGTTGCTCCTGCTGCTCACGGATCGATCGATGCATCCCAACGGCCAGATCCCGGCATACGAATGGGCGTTCGGCGATGTCAACCCGCCAGTGCACGCGTGGGCGGCACAACGGATCTTCGAACTCGACCGGGACCAGACGGCGGTTCCCGACATCGATTTTCTCCGTCGCGTCTACCACCGGCTGCTCCTCAATTTCACGTGGTGGGTGAACCGCAAGGATGCCGACGGTCGCAATCTCTTCGCCGGCGGCTTCCTCGGCCTCGACAACATTGGAGTCTTCGACCGCAGCTCGGCGCTCCCAGTCGGCGCGACCCTGCAGCAAGCCGACGGCACCGCCTGGATGGGGATGTTCGCCCTCAACATGATGCGGATCAGCGTCGAACTCGCTCTCGACGATCCGGTCTATCAGGATCTTGCGATGAAATTCTTCGCGCACTTCCTGGACATCGCTGCCGCGATGGCCGACTTCGCCGGGACCGGGACGGGACTCTGGGATGACGGCGACAAGTTCTACTACGACCACCTTCAGTTCCACACTGGCGAGACGCTGCCCCTGCGCATCCAGTCGATCGTCGGACTTCTCCCGCTCTTGGCGGTGCAGGTCATGAACCCATTGGTGGTCGCGATGCTGCCGAGGTTCTCCGAAGGGATCGACGAGGTATTCCGCAATCGTCCCGACTTGGCAGGCCTCGTCTCTCATTGGGATCTCCCTGGACAGGGAGACCTGCGCCTTTTCTCGCTGCTGCGCGGCCACCGGACGAAGTGCCTCCTGAGACGCATGCTCGACGAGTCGCAGTTCCTCTCGCCGCACGGAATCCGGTCGATGTCACGCGCGCTCGAAGCTGAGCCGTACACGCTGTGGCATGACGGCGAGAGTTTTTCGGTCCGCTACGCCCCCGGGGAGAGCACCACTGACGCGTTCGGCGGCAACAGCAATTGGCGTGGGCCCATCTGGATGCCCGTCAACTTCCTCATCATCGAGTCTCTCCTCCACTTCCACGAGTACTACGGCGACGGATTCAAGATCGAGTTTCCAGTCGGAGGCACCTCCAAGATCACCCTCGCCGAGGCGGCACGCGAGATCGCCCGCCGCAACATCGACCTCTTCCGGACGCGGTCCGACGGCACCCGCCCCTGCCTCGCCGAGCACGAGAAACTCCTGCGCGACCCCCACTTCAACGAGAACCTCCTCTTCCACGAGTACTTTGACGGCAACACGGGGCGAGGATGCGGCGCCTCGCACCAGACCGGATGGACCTCGATGGTGGCCCGATTGATCTCTCTCTACCCCGATCTCACACGGCCCCCTGCGGCGGCGATCCCGTGAACTCGCTCCCGCGCTCCACCCTGCTCTTTGCGGTTGTGGCAGTCGTTGTCGCCGGGGTTGACCTCGCCATGCCGGGGTTGATCGGCGATCCAAACGTCGTCGACTCGACACCGACTGGCCGTGTGGCGACGGCGCTGGCGACACTGATCGCCGCCCTCATCATCGCGCTCCCGGACTGGCGCTGGTGGAGGAACACTGCGCGCGCGCTGTCGGTGGCAATGCTCGGCTGGGCAGCCTGGTACATGATCGGTTTCGGCGCGGGCCTCAGCACCGGGCTCCTTGCTGCGATCACCCTCGTGGCACTGGGCTGCGCAAGTTCCACAACCCCCGCCATCCGCGGCCGCTGGCCGGTCGCACTCGCGACGAGTTCGGTCCTCGGACTCACGCTCTACGCGATCATGGATCCGCATGTCCAGGTCATCTCGGCGCAGGCGGTCGACCGCTTCGCAGACATTCCTGCCGTCTCGGCAGTTGTCCTCGCCATTGCCGCCTTCGCACTGCTGTCGCAGGCGTGGTCGGAGGCTCCCGAGCGCAGCTTGCACATGCCAAGATGGATCGGCCTCGCCCTCACCATCACCTGCATGTCGCTCGTCTTTGTCGGCTGGCACTATCTGATCGCGGCGGAGCGCGCGGATGTCATGCGCCAGGCTCGAATCGGGACCCAAGCGATGGGGCAGGCTCTCCAGGCGGATCTCTCGCGGATGGTCGAAGACTTCGAGGCGATGGATGACAACGCGGAGCGCCCGACCGGGGCCGCCGATCCCGCCATGGTCGCGAGGTTCGCGGAGATTTCGTCGGCTTATCCAGGGATCATCGCGCTTGAGTGGGTCAACGCTGCCGGCGAGGTCGAGTGGGCATCCACGCTCCCGTCGATCAAGCATCCCGGTCGCGCCGGCCTCGGTCCGCGTGAGATGCGTGATCGGGCGATCGCCCGCGCGCGCGCCACCGGCGAAGTTGCCATCGCTGACCCAGTCGCGGGAGATGGTCAATTGGCAACGCTCATCGATGGGCGGCCGGCGACCCTCATCGCTTCCGTCCCGCCGGAAGGAGGCGGGGCCTTCGTCGCCTTTGTCGATGTCGCACAGATGGTCGAACCGCTTGGGAAGGCCTACGCCGATGCGTTCGACGCGGAACTCTATTTCCAAGATCACCTCCTGTGCGAAGTGGATCGCCTTCCCAACCTCGTGATCCACGAGGACGGATATCGAATCACCATCGGCGGGCTCCCGCTCACGCTTCGCGTGCAACCCAACCGTGGGCTCTTCGATGAGGGGTTTGCACGACTCCCCAACCTGTTCCTCGCCTCGACGCTGCTGGCTTCCGTCCTCATCGGATTCACTGCGTACTTCGCGCAAACCTCCGCCCACCGAGCCATCCTCTCTGCGCAGGAGCGGGGGAAGCTCGAACAGCTCATCGACGGCGCCGGCCAGGTGGCCATCGTCGCCACCGACACTCGCGGGATCATCACCATCTTCAACCACGGGGCCGAGCGGCTCACCGGTCTGAAGGCTGCGGAAGTCCTTCGCCGTCGGGATGCGTCAACGCTCTTTGATCCCAAGGAACTTGCGGGAATTGCGCCTGTGCCTGCCGGGAGTCATCCGTTTGCTCCCTTGGCGATCCTCGCCAAGGAGCAGCGCGCGCACGAACGCGACTGGACGTGGCCGCGCCCCGATGGCGGGCAACGCCAGGTCAATCTTGCCGCCAATGCCTGGCGGGACGCGAGCGGTGCCCTCCTTGGGTACATCTTCGTGGCGGTCGATGTGACCGAGCGGGAGGCCGCGATGCGCGCACTCGACACTGCACGGCGGCAGTCCGAACAGCGCAGCCAGCGCAAGAGTTCGTTCCTCGCGAGCGTCAGCCACGAGGTGCGCAATCCGATGACCGCCATCCTTAGTTGCACCGATCTCCTGATGGACTCGGTCACCACCGAGGAAGAGCGGCAGAAGTTTGTCACCGACATCCGCAGCCACGGGAAGCATCTCCTCGAGGTGCTCAACGACATCCTCGACATCTCCAAGATCGAAGCTGGGCAATTGCGGGTCGAACTGCTCGAGGTGCGCATCGTGGAAGTCGTGCAGGAGGTCGTGAATCTGATGCGCCTGCGCGCCCGCGAGAAGGGCATCGGCCTGACGCTGGCCTGTGAAGGCAACGGACTCGAGGCCCTCGTGCGCACCGACCAGTTGCGACTGCGGCAGATTCTGATGAATCTCATCGGCAACGCGGTCAAGTTCACCGATCGCGGCGAAGTGGCGATCGTCCTGCGCGCGAATGTGGAGAGTGGCGCCGCGACGGTCGAGATCGATGTGCGGGATACGGGAATCGGAATCTCCCCCGACAAGATCCGCAGCATCTTCGAGAGCTACGAGCAGGCGGACCTGAGCACGTCGCGGAGGTACGGCGGCTCCGGCCTGGGACTCGCCATCTCGCAGCGGCTAGCGAAGCTGATCGACGGCACGATCACCGTTGCCTCCACCGTCGGAGTCGGGTCGACCTTCACCCTCCGACTCACGCCGCAGTTGGCCGACTCCCCAGTCACCGACGAGCCCGCGGCGCACACAGGCCCGAGCCCCACACGGCTCGACGGCATCCGCGTCCTCATCGTCGAGGACAGCCCGGACAATCAGCGTCTTCTCTCGACGATCCTTCGACGCTCGGGCGCTGAGGTCGAGGGGGCGGACAACGGCTTGCGCGGAATCGAGGCCGTGACTCGCAGTGGCCGACAGCGCCCATTCGACACCATCCTTCTCGACATGCAGATGCCGGAGTTGGACGGATACTCGACCGTACGGCAACTCCGCGCCAGCGGATATCGCGGACGCATCATTGCCCTGACGGGAAACGTCGTGGAGGACGATCGAGGGCGGTGCCTCGACGCCGGATGCGACGATCATGCGATCAAGCCCATCGCACGCGAACAATTGCTCGCGCTCGTGGCCTCGAAGGCCGTGCGGACCGCGTGACACCGCTACACTCGCCCCTCCCCGAAGGTGGGGTGGCAGAGTGGTCGAACGCGCCTGACTTGAAATCCGGTATGCCCTAAAAGGCATCGTGGGTTCGAATCCCACCCCCACCGCTTCGCACGCAACGAGGTCCCCCCAAACGCCAGGAATTCTCCCCATGAAGTGCTCGCTCTCCATCGTTCTGCTTGTGTCCACGGCCACCCTCGCGTCCGCGGACCCGCCACCCCCGGCGTCGATGCTTCGCTATCCGGACATCTCGAACGATCGCATCGTCTTCAGTTACGCGAACGCCCTCTGGAGTGTCGCACGGACCGGTGGCGTCGCCCAACCCGTCGCGGATCCGCCGGGAGCGGAGAGCTTTGCGCGTTTCTCGCCTGATGGAAAGTCCATCGCCTTCCTCGGAAACTACGAGGGCGGCCGGGACATCTATGTGACGCCGATCGACGGCGGCATTCCCTCTCGCGTGACCCACAACCCCGCCGCGGAACTCCCCGCCGAGTGGCTCAACGATGGGCGCATCCTCTTCAGCGCGACGGGGATGGGAACGTACCCGCGCGCGCCGCAGGTCTTTGCGGTCGGTGCGACCGGCGGACTGCCGTGGGAATTCCCCATTCCCTACGGAGCAAACCCCGCGCTCAGTTCCGACGGCAAGTTCTTGGCGTACACGCCGCACTCGACGGACATGCGCACGTGGAAGCGGTACCGAGGCGGGATGGCCACCGACATTTGGGTGTACGACCTCGCGAGCAACACCGCCAAGCGGATCACGCAGTGGGAGGGAACGGACACGATTCCGATGTGGCATGGCGCCACGCTCTATTACCTCTGCGATGCGGGCCCTGAGCACCGGCTCAACATCTGGTCGTGCGATGCGCAGGGAAACGACCGCCGCCAGATCACGCGGTTCGAGGAGTTCGACGTCAAGTGGCCTTCCGTTGGACCCGACGACGGCACCACCGGCGAGATCGTCTTCCAGAACGGCTCCGACCTCTGGGTCCTCGATCTGGGCACGCACGCGACGACGCGGGTCGACGTGCAAGTCCCCGGTGCGCGCGCGCGATTGCGGCCGCAGACCGTTGACGCCAGCGCCTTCATCGAGTCGTGGGACATCTCGCCGAGCGCCAAACGCGCCGTTGTCGAGGCGCGGGGAGACATCTGGACATTGCCCGCCGAGAATGGAGTGCCGCGCAATCTCACGCGGACGAGCGCGATCGCCGAGCGCAGCCCATCGTGGAGCCCTGACGGGAAGTCGCTCGCGTGGTTCGACGACTCTGCGGGCAACGGTTACGAACTCTTCGTGATGAACGCGGACGGGTCCGGCGACCGACGGCGGTTGACGACCGGTGATGGCGCCTTCAAGCTTGAGCTGGCGTGGAGTCCCGACTCGACCAAGATCGCCATGGGGGACAAGTCAGGAAAACTCTGGCTGGTGGATGTCGCCACGGCGGCGTCGTCGCTCATCGACCAGGAGCGTTGGGGAGAGAATGCCCCGTCGCCGATCTGGAGCCACGACTCCTCGTGGATCACCTACACCCGATCGGACGAGACCGGGCGGTCCTCTCAGGTGTACGTGTACGACGTGGAGAAGGGCGAGACGCACGCCGTCACGTCACCGGCCTTTGCGAGCGGATCTGCGACCTTCGACAAGTCTGGAGAGTGGCTCTATTACTCGAGCAACCAGGAGTTCACCCCGAAGTACGGCACGATGGACTCGACATGGATCTACGACGACTCGGAGGTGCTCGTCGCGCTCCCCTTGCGAGCCGACGTGAAGGCGGCGTGGCAGACCCTGGAGATCGACGAAGAGACCGGCACCCCCGCGAAGCCCGAGAAGAAGGAGAAGGACAAGGACAAGGAGGAGAAGCCTGCCGACACGAAGCCTGAAGACGCCAAGCCGGCGGATCCCAAGCCCGAAGACGCGAAGCCTACGGAGCCCGCACCGGACCAACCGAAGCCGGCGGAGTCGAAGCCTGATGAAGCGAAACCGGCGGAGGCAAAGGCTGACGAGACGAAGCCTGCTGCGGAAGCCCCGGTGGAGCTGCCCCCAGTGGAAGCGGCAGCGAAGCCCGAGGATGCGCCCAAGCGCAAGGGATTCGTCATCGCGTTCGATGGGATCGAGCAGCGCGGCGTGCGCGTTCCCGGCGTCAATCGAGGCGAGTTTGGCGGACTCTCGGTAAGCGACAAGGGCCATCTCATCTATCAGCGTCGTGGCGAGGGAGGCGGTCTCAAGATCGTCGACGCCCGCGAGAAGAAGCCATCCGAGAAGGCGCTGACCAATGGCAACCGCTATGCGATCACCGCCGACGGCAAGAAACTGCTCGTCGTCGAGGGAGGCAGCGCGCGGATCGTCGACGCCGCGGCAGGCGGCGCCTCGAAAAACGTGGTGAAGTCCCCGATGACAGTGGAGATCGACCCGCGCGCGGAGTGGCGGCAGATGGTCGGCGATGCGTGGGTGCTCTTCCGCGATTACTTCTACGACCCCAACATGCACAAGGTCGACTGGCCCGCGATTCGAGACCGCTACCTCGCGACGGTCGATGATGCCAACAGCCGCGAAGATGTCTCGTTCATCATCTCCGAGATGATTTCGGAACTCAATGTCGGCCACGCGTACTACAACGGCGGTGACACCGAGCCAGCGCCTCGGGGAGCGAATGTGGGCCTGCTGGGCGTCGATTTTGACATTGGCGAGGCAACGACTCCCGACGGGAAGTCGGCACGCGCCTACCGATTCACGCGGATCTTCCAGGGTGCCCCTTGGGATTCCGACGCACGCAATCCGCTCACCTCCCCCTCCGTCAACGTGAAGGAGGGTGAGTTCCTCCTCGAAGTCAACGGCGCGCCGCTGGATCTCGAAGTCGACCCGTGGGCTCCATTCCAAGGGCTCGCGGGAAAGACGGTATCGCTGCTCGTCAGCGCGAAGCCATTCAAGGACGACACCGCACGGACGGTCATCCTCGTTCCCCTTGAGGGCGACGGCGATCTCCGCTACCGCTCGTGGATCGAATGCAATCGCAAGTACATCGACGAGAAGTCGAACGGGCGATTCGGATACGTCTACGTCCCCAACACCGGCATCGACGGCCAGAATGACCTCATGCGGCAGTTCATCGGCCAGCGCGGCAAGGAGGCGCTCGTCATCGATGACCGGTGGAACGGCGGCGGACAGATTCCCACGCGCTTCATCGAACTCCTCGATCGTCCCCTCACCAACTGGTGGGCTCGGCGAGACTCGAACAGCCAGCCGTGGCCGCCCGACTCGCACTTCGGCCCCAAGGTGATGCTCATCAACGGACTCGCCGGATCAGGCGGCGACATGTTCCCGTGGCTCTTCCGCCAATCGAGGCTCGGGCCGCTCGTCGGAACGCGGACGTGGGGTGGACTCGTCGGAATCTCCGGGAATCCCGGTCTCGTCGATGGCGGCAGCGTCCGCGTGCCGATGTTCGCTTTCTACGAGAGCGATGGAACGTGGGGAGTCGAAGGACATGGCGTCGACCCCGACGTCGTCGTACTCGATGACCCGGCGGCGATGCAGGGTGGCCTTTCGCGCGGCGGACATGACCCGCAGATCGATGTCGCGATCGGACTCATGGAAGAAGCAGTGCAGGCGCGTCCATTCAAGGCCGTCCCGACGCCTCCCTATCCCGATCGCCGAGGCATGGGCCTCCCGACGGCCGATCACTGATCGGCGGCTGGTCGATCAGTCTGTGGCAAACGGCGATGCGGGCAAGCCCGAGGCGTTGACGAGATTCGCTCGCACGGGATTACTGCTCCACGCGTAGCGCACCGCCACTGGAGCGGTGATCGCCGGATGGGTCACGATGACCCGTTCGCCATCGATGCGTGCCGATCCCCACACGAACTTCCCATCGCTTCCGGCGATGGCGAAGCCGTCGAGCGTCCCACCACCCTTGGCGGCAAGCCCCTTCGCGTGATCGAACGAGAGCACGATGGAGGATCCTTCGATCGCCGACGAGCGGTAGAGCGGTCCCGACCACTCGCGCGGTCGTGCGTACACCTCGGCGAGCGCCCAATCGGCGAGCCGATCCCCCACCGGACCCTTGTTGCGCGGGTGGATGTCGTTCGCATCGCCGACGTCCGTCGTGACGACGAGTCCCGTGGCTGGGACAGTACGAAACGTGAAGAGCTGCGCCTGACGAAGACCTGCCCAGCCTCCCTCTACAGGGTCGTCCGAGGGCGCGTGGAACGCGGCCAACTGCACGATGCCGAACGGGAACTTCCCGCCGCCCCACGCATCGCGCCACGACGCGATCAGGAGTGGCAGCAGTTCGCGGTAGGCGTCGGCGCGGTCTGCGTTCGACTCACCTTGGTACCAGACCGCCCCGCGGATCGCGTACGGCACGACGGGCGCCATCATCCCGTTCCACATCGAGCCGAACGCCGCGAATGTCGCCTGCGGATGATTCGACCCCTGCGGAGGCTGCGGGCCCATCCGGCCGCCGCACTCTCCGCCGCGCTTCCACATCCAATCTCCTGCGAGCCCGACTGCTGCGGAGTCCTTTGCGGGAACCCCCTGCGAGTCTGCAACCTGCATCACCATTCGGTTCGCCGGGATCGAGAACCCTCCCGGTCCCCCCGTGTCGAGGACGAGGATGGCAATCTCGTTGGCTCCCGCGCGAAGCACACCCTCGGGGACTTCGTAGACGCGGGGTGCTTGATGCAGTTGCGTGGTCTTGCCGATCTCGACGCCGTTGACGAAGCACATGTCGCTGTCGTCGATTGCGCCGAGGACGATCCGCGCGCGCTTGCCCGTCCACGACGAGGGGACGACGACTTCGCGCCGCCACCATGAAGCGCCGTCGAACGTTGCCAGCGGAGCGGTCGCCTCGGTCGAGCCGAGCACGATGGGAAGCGATCCCTCGGCCCAACCGTGGGCGGCGTCGGCTGGTTCGCCGAGCCAGCGCTCTGTGAATCCTGGTTCGCTCGCGCGAATGCCGCGCCAGTACTCCTCGATCGCTTCGGCGTAGGCGACGAGTGCGAGGTCGTACTCGTGCTGCTTCCCCGCCAACGACTGCCGCTCGTACTCCTCGCCCTTCGCCCGCTGCGCTTCTGCGGCATCCTTGAACTTCGCCGATCCCGCCGCTCGATTCGCGGGGACCCACGCCTCGGCGGGCGAGCCTCCCCAGTCCACCTCGAGCAAACCAATCGGCATGTCGAGTTCGACGCCAAGCCGCTTGGCGAAGAACGCCCCGATCGCCGTGCACGCGGGAGTGCTCTCGGGCGTGGCGACTACCCATCCCGCAGCGATGTCGGGCGCGGGGTGCGCAGCGAGTTCGTGCGGAGCGGTCAAGAATCGGACGGTCTGAGGAAGCGCCGCGGCAAGCGCAGCACCCCCGTCGCTCGCCGCCACTGGCCACTCCATGTTGGACTGCCCACCACAGAGCCACACCTCGCCGACGAGGACATCGTGACGCTCGATGGACTCGCCACCAGCCACCACGCGCAGCACATGCTCAGACTTCGACGCAGCAACGGCAGGCAGCTTCACCGCGAAGCGCCCGTCCGACCCGACGGGACCCTTTGCTTCGCTGACGACTCTTCCCTGCGGGTCAACGAGCGAGACGACCACTGCCCCCGCTCCGCCCGCGAATCCCCACACCGGAAGCGGGACGTCCCGTTGCAAGACCATGTGATCGCTGAACACCGCAGGCAGTGCGATGACTGCATCGGCTGTCGAGACGCACAGGCAGGCTGACACTGCGGCGATGGTGGACTTCATGCACTTCATGGGTTTCATGGACTCGTTGTACCACTCGGGGCCACCACGCGAAGGTCCTGAGCCGCGTTGACTGTCGATCCCTCGATCGCGGGAAGTCCCAGGAGCATGAGGGCGAGATTGCCGGCGTCCGAGTTCCGGATCGGCGGCACGGAGGCCGACTTCGGGTTTGCAGAACGATCGGGTCGCTGACGCGTCGACGCATTGAGCTCGTACAAGTCGAGCGGAGTTGCGTCCGCTCCATTCCACACCACAAGTGGAATCGTGAAGTTGACGGGCGCCCCGAGAGTTGTGTGGGTGCGAAGCGGATCGCCACCACCATGATCGGTGGTCAGGATGATCGCGACCCGTCCCGCGAGAGAACTGTCCGAATCCACCACCGTCAGCAGTGCATCGAGGACTTGATCGACCGCTTCGGCGGCCTTGCGGTA
>CANETX010000042.1 GCA_947441435.1 Planctomycetaceae bacterium | reverse complement strand
GGAGTCGACTGGCTCGCTCCGGGGATTCCCGCGAAGCGGCGCGACTTCAAGACCATGACGGATCTCCTGGGATCCGCGATCCCCATCGTGGACTGGCAGCGCGAGTACCGCGCGCAGATGGCGGCGGTGCAGACGTGGCTCAGGGGAACGCTGCAGAGCGTGGGAATCCTCGACACCACCAACGCCCCGTTCACCGTGCTGCTGAGCGGCGTCGACACCGTGCAGACTGGAGATTCGCTCTATGCGGTTGTCGCGGAGGGCGCCAAGGCGGCGATACTTGAAGTGGGTGATGTTGGACCTCAAGGGACGGTCCGGCTCAATGGAACAGTGAAAGATCTTCCCAGCGGCACACCGATCTTCGCGGGTCACTATGGACGGGCACCTTCGGGAGGCACGCGCTAAGTTGGCCGTGACTCAGTACTGGGTCCGGATGGGCATGCGTGTCGAGGGGCCGCTCTCGATTGCGCAGGTACGTGCTCGAGCGTCACGAGGATCACTCTCGCGCGTGGCTCTCCTCTCGACGGACAAGCGGAAGTGGACGGTGGCCTCGAAGGTCGGGCTGATTTTCCGCAGCGACGGGGCCGTGAACACTGCGCCGGTGATCGGCGAAACACTGGGAGAGGACCTTGAACCTGACTTCGGAGTCCCCGCGAATGCGGACGACGATGGATCGCCCATGTTCGCGGTTGTGCTGCCGCTCGTGGGTGTGGTGCGCCTCGAGTGGGTGCTCGTGCCCGCGTGGTGCGTGATCTTCATCGCGGGACTCCTTCCGGTGGCCCGGCTGCCCGGGGATGCGCTCTTTGCGTGGGACCTGCCTGGACTCTTCAAGGCCGCAGGGTGGCAAGGTGTGGTCGCGGGTTCTGCGTGGATCGCATCCACGCTTGTGGCGCTCGTCGCACTCGTGGTCGCGTGGCGGTGCCGCGGGGGGCGGCGGGCACTCGCGGGGCTTTTCTCGTGTGCGGTCATCATCGTCCTCGCGATGGTCGCGTTTGCCTGCGGCAGTGCTCGCGGTGCGGTCAGTGCGCTCGACCTCATCATCGGGGTGTTCGCCATCGCCTGCCTGGACGCAACGCGACTCGCCGCGCACGCGCGGTCGACCGCGTCACGCCAAGGCCTCATCAACACATCGGCCGCGACGACGATGGCCATCGTCGGTGTGATCTCGATCATGGCCATGTTCGTCACCGTCGCGGTCAAGGGAGCGATCTATCTCATCGCCGGCGGATTCGTTGTCGCAGCAGGGGGATCGATCGCCATCGCGGGAATTCTCGCGGGGGGTGAGCAGCCCAAGCGCGAGCCGATCCTGTGTCTCGGCGCCATCGCGCTCTCTACGGCGTGCATGGCGGTGCTCGCCGAAGCGATCACCGCCACGGCGATGGGAGGTCCACGCCTCGCCACCTTCGATGCGATCCGCGCACTCGCGGTTGTCTCGATGGCCACGATCTGCGCGTACCTTGCCAACCGCGAACGGCTTGAGGCCGCGGCCCCCGAGCCTCCGGCGCCACCGCTGGACTTTGCACCAACTGAGGAACCCTCCGATGCCGACGCCAACACCGACCAAGCGTGAAACCCCCTCCCCAACCGCGCTCGACTCGACCGAAGGAGACATCGAGTGCATGATCGGCCTGTCGTCTGGTCGCTACACACGCACGCACGGACCGTTCTGGTTCGTGGTTGCGTTGGCGCTCACCGTCCTCACGTGGCTCGCGCTGATCCCGTTCAAGGGGAGCTATCTCGAAGATGTCATCGCCAGCGGCTGGCAGACCAACTGGTTCTGCATCCTGTTCACATGGTGGTGCCTCCTCATCCTGTTCGCGAAGTACCTGAAGGTCAAGGTGCAGAGGCGAGCGCTGGCGGTGGGTGGCATCTTCCCGAGGCGAGGGGACTTTGTGTTGTCGCCGGGCACCTCCGACGAGGTGCTGGCGCAGATCCGCCACCGCGTGGCGCGGCCCAAAGAGTTCCTGCTCTTCAATCGTGTCAACATGGCGCTCTCCAATCTTGGCAACATCGGCGAAGTGCGTGATGTCGGCGCGGTGCTCGACTCGCAAGCGGACAGCGACTCGTCGACGGTCGATTCGTCCTACACCGCGATCCGGTCACTCATCTGGACGATTCCTGTGCTTGGATTCATCGGCACGGTGCTCGGGCTCGGCATCGCCATCGGAAACTTCACGAATGTGATCACCGACGGGGGAGCCGCCGGTGCGGCATCAAGTTCGATCCGGGACAAACTCGGTCCAGTCGTGGGTGGACTCGCGACGGCGTTCAACACGACACTCGTCGCGCTCGTGGCGGCGGTCGCGGTGCAACTCATCACGACGTACATCTATAAGTTGGAGGAGGACCTTCTCGATGACATCTCCAACTATTGCAACGACAACATCATCAGTCGGCTCAAGCTGACCAATTGGTGACAACGAGGGCCGCGCGCCATGTCGAAGAAGGGTTCCGAGTCTCCGATGACCTTCTTCTCGTTCCAGGACATCATGGCCTGCGTGACGGGGATCATGATCTTGGTGACGCTGATGATGGCGCTCGATCCGCTGGCCGACGAGGTGAACACCAGTCGATCGTCCGCCGAAGTTGAGTCGGCCTCGACCGCTCATGCTGGTGCCAAGAAGCGCCTCGCCGATGCGCATCAGGCGATCACTGCAGCGACGGCCGCACTCGAGGAGGCACGCACCCGACCACAGGTGACGGCCGAGCAACTCGCGCGCATGGACAAGTTGCTTGGGGAGGAGCGATCCGGGCTTGAGGCGATCCAGCGTGTGAGGCTGCAGGCCGACGGCGATGCGCAGCGCCGCGAAGACCGTGTCATCATCATCGATCGCGAGGTGGCGCTCGCGCAGGACAAGGTGCGGGCGATCAAGGCAGACTTGGCCGACAAGGCCCTGCGTTCGCGGGTCATGTACCAGACAGGTGTCCGCGAGACGCTCGTGCCGCTGCTCCTTGAGACCACGCCGGAGGGACTCGCGGTCGGCGAACTCGATGCCGCGGGGACGCCGAAGCGCCACGCGCTCCTTGGGCCCGATGTCGCCGATCCCCTCACCATCGCGCTGAAGGACCATCCCAAGACCGACTGGTACGCGCTGCTGGTTGTGCGGGCGGAGTCGGTTCCCGCGATGAACGAGTTGCGCGACGCTCTGAGATCGCGCGGCTATGAAGTCGGCTGGCAACTGTGGGACGCAAGTCAGGGGGGCTTCTTCGATGTCCCACCCGAGGAGACCACGGGAACCGCGAAACCGGGAGCGTCGCCGTGATGCGCCGCCGCCGTCGCCGCGGACGAAAGCGCGGATCGAACTCGACGGATGCGTTCGAATTGTTCCTCGATGCCTTGTGCAACGCGCTCGGCGTGATCATGTTCATCCTCTTGTGCGTCGTGATCTTTTCGAAGCCGCCGACGAGTGAACAAGTCGAGATCGACCCGAGCGTCATGATCGAAGAGACGAAGACGCTCGAAGCGCAACTTGCTCCCTTGGAGCGAAAAATGTCCTCGCTCCTGCAGGCACTGGCAGCGCTGCCACCCTCGGGAGATCCGGCGATCATCAAGCGGTGGCAGGAAGTGCTCGCGGAACTCAAGGAGATGCGCTCGAAGAAGTTGGCGGAGGTGGATGCGGAAGCGAAGGCGCGTGCACGTCTCGCAGCGGCATCCAAGTCCGTCACCGAGGCAGAGGAGCGTCAACGCAACATCGGCGAAGAACTCGCGCGACTCGATGACGTTCGCAAGGAGAGCAACACCGTCGTGCAGTTCGTGCGGATCTCACGATTCAAGTCCGACCCAAGGAAACCCGTCCTCTTGCTGTGTGCCGGTGGACGGGTGACCACCGTAAAGGTGGAGAGCAAGGGACAGGAGATTTCTGAACCGAAGGCGACGGGGATCCCGGTGACGGACAGCGCGAGCGCCCGGCTCGCGCTGGGTCAGTTGCTTGCGGGGAAGGATCCAGCTGCGTGGCGCGTGGAAGTCGCGGTGTGGCCCAGCGGCTTCCGCGCCTACAAGATCCTCGAACGCGAGATGATCGAACAGAAGTTCGGGATCAATCCGCTTCCCGTTCCCGAGGGGGAACCGATTCTTGAGGGGGCTGGCGGGATCCAGTGACCGTTGCGGCGAGCGCTCCCGCGAGAATGAGCGCGGCACCAATCCACTTTCGCGCTCCGAATCCCTCGTGCAGCCAGAGCGAACCGGAGACCTCGGCGAAGACCGACTCCAGCGACATGATGATTGCCGCGTGCGCCGGCGGAGCCGATGACTGCGCGATCGCCTGCAACGTGAACGCTGCCCCGATCGAGAACACGCCGGAGAAGAGGATGGGGCCTATGCCAGCCTTGAGAAGGTCGATCGACACCGGCTCGAATGCGAGTGAGCCGATGCTGCAGAGCACGGCAGTCATCACGAACTGGACGAATGCGATGCCGATGGGGTCGCCTCGCCTTGCAGCCCAACCGATCACCTGAACGTGTCCAGACCAAACAAGCGCCGAGGTGATGAGCAGCAGTTCGGCGGGGGCGAAGACGAAGTTGCCCTGGGCGGACAAGAGCCAGAGCCCGGCGATCGCAAGCGCCACGGCAATCCACACGCGCACCGACACGCGCTGGCCCCAGATCAGGCCGAGCAATGGCACCCAGATGACGTAGGTCCCGGTGATGAATCCCGCGGTGCCTGCAGTGACACGCCCCATTGCTGCTTGTTGAAGCGTGGAACCGACGACCAATGCGAGGCCCGCGGCGAGCCCGCCGATCCATGTCGCACGCTTCGCGAGGCGGCCACCGCGCATCATGAATGGTGCGACGATCAGCAACCCGACGGTGAAGCGCGCGGCATTGAAAGTGAGGGGGGTCTCACCCATCGATTGGGTGGCGAGGCGCTGGGCGACAAATCCCGTGCCCCACGCCAGCGCACAGGCGAAGAGCATCCCGTCGGCGAGCGCGACGGAAATCGGGCGCGCGTCAGCGGATGAAGCGGAGGCGGCCAAAGTCGGGGATGAACGCGCGACCGCCGGGGTTCAGCGCGATGGGTGAGGGGAAGTAGACCGACCACGCCTTGCCGATGAGCATTTCACGCGGCACGATGAAGGGGTGGTCGTTGCCTAGTTCACTGACGACCAATGGATGCGACTTGCCCCAGAGGCGCGAGTCCTTCGAGGCGCCGCTGTTGTCGCCGAACATGACGTGGTCGGTCGGTCCAAGCCGTGCCGGATTCATCGGATCGATGGCGAAGCCCAGCCCAGAGATCGCCGTGCCGTTGGCCGGGAATTGATTGGCGGCACTGAGGAACTCCGGGCGGTAATAGAGGTCGCGTTCGACGCGGACGCGCCGCATCGTGAAAGGACTGCCGGAGAATCGCCACTCGAGTGTCGTCGGCGTCGGCCGCTGTCCCGTCGGATTCGCGATGTACTGCTCGAGTGTGCGTCCATAGTGCGACGCGACGATGCGGTTGATCGGTCCGCCGAAGTCGTAGTCGAGGTGGCCGATCTCGTCGCCGGCGAGATAGACGCTGAGCCGCTGGTCGACATGCCAGAACTCGAAGGCGAGGGGTTGGCCGTGAGGGGCGGAGCCCTTGGCGGTCGCGCTCAGCGGGAAGTCAGCGGTTGCGACGACCTTTTGCGATTCGGCCTCGAGAACGGAAAGGGTCAGCGTTCCCGGGGCGACCGCGAATCGGAAGATCCGGCCGCGCGCGCCGATGTCGAGCGTCGAGTTGAACGCCGTCGGATCGAGTGGATCGAGTGCCGCAGAGATGGCGAGATCCGCGGTCGGATAGAGCGGAATGTCGCGGCGGTAAATGTTGTAAGCGTTCCAGTCGTCGATCGGAATGATCTCGCTGTTCCACGCAAGGCTCGCCGGTGTCGCCTTGTCCCAACTCCACGCGCGCTTCCCCTTCGTCTCCCAACCTTCCGAGGATTGCCAGGGTCCGCCGCGCCATCGCTGCCGCATCGCTGCCTCGAGCCGCTGAATCTCGGCGGGCGCGTAGTCGCTATCAGAAATGAGTTGCCAGACGGCGCGCTGCACATGTTCGGGCTTGCGTTCGATGCGGAGCGCACTCGTCTGGGCATCCGGTGGGCCGGTGAAAATGTCGCCGTCGGCGACAAGCATCGTCTCGTTGGGCATCCCCACCATCCGCTTGATGTAGTACGGGGCCTCGCCGACGGGATCAGTCGGGTTCTTGAACACCGCGACATCCCAGCGCGCGGGAGCAGTGAACGGATCGATGTACTTGAGGACGAGGACACGGTCGCCCATCCGGTTCTGGGCAGCGAGCACGGCGCTCGGGACCGCGATCACCGGGTACTGATGGCTGAGGGTTGGGTCGTAAATCGGTCGATCGGACCGGTGCTGACCCATCACGATCTCGGCGCTGTCGACGGCGTACTCGTATCCCGTCGCGGGACTGCGCACGCGGATGTGCGCACCCATGAGCGTCGGCGCCATCGATCCCGTCGGGATCACGAACCCCTCGAGGACAAATCCGCGGAAGGCCATCGCGAAGACGAAGGCGACGATCAGCGACTGCAGTGTCTCGATGATCCCGCCGGCGGTCTGCTGCGTCTGGTGGTTCGCGCCGTCGTCGGGCATAGGCGGCGAATCCTACAGAACCGTGATGTCCTCGACGGGAAACGCGACCTCGGTCAGGGATCCATCGAGCCGAACAAGTACCAGTTGGACGAGTGTGCGCGTCTCGATGACGAGGCCGTTGCCGTCGGGGGTCTTGACTCGCGACTTCGTCTTGGGCAACTTGGCTGCGAGTGACGCATAGGTCTCATCCTCGTAGCGAAGGCAGCACATCAGCCGTCCGCAGCGGCCGCTGATCTTCATGGGATCGAGCGTCGCCTTCTGCAACTTCGCCGACTTCATCGAGATGGGCTTCAGGACTTTGAGAAAATTCTTGCAACAGCAGTGCTGGCCGCAGCGCTCGTAGTCGGCGACGAGCCGAGCCTCGTCGCGCGCGCCGACCTGACGCAGTTCGATCCGCGTCTTGAACTGTGCGCCGAGGACCTTGAGGAGATCGCGGAAGTCGACTCGCTCCTCGCTCAGGTAATAGATGGTGAGGAGTTCGCCACCCAAGATTCCCTCTGCGGTCACGAATTTCATGGGGAGGCCGCTCGCCTTGAGCACCACCTCGATGGCCTCCTCGAGCGCCTTCGTCGCGGAATCGCGTTCGGTTGCCTGCGCGAGATCCTCGACAGTGGCGATGCGGAGGATCGAGCCTTCTGTGTGGAACGGAAACTGCTTTCCTCCGGAGTTGTCGATGTACTCGAGCATCTCGCTGCGGGAGACGCTTTTCGAACACCCAGAGTTCGCGCAGACGGTCGTGAGCATCTCGACGAGTTCGGTTCCGCGAGGCGTATGCGCGACGAGTTTCGTTCCGCACCCGGGCTTCGCCTCGCCGCCATAGGGAAGTTCTGCGACCCACTTCATCCTGCCGCCGCGCACGACGATCGATGTCGGTGGCTTGAGCGCGGCGTACTGCTCTGCATCGGTGAGCGCGTCCCGAAAGGCCGGGTCGGCATCGCGCTCGAAGATGGGCAGGGGATGGATGCTCATGCCAACTGCGCGCGCCGTCGGGCGCTGAAGACCAGCTTGATGGGAACTTCTGAGTACGGGACTTCGTCGCGCAGACGGTTGAGGAGGTAGCGGGAGTAGGTCCCCTCGAAGAGTTCGGGCTTGTTGACGACCATCGCGATGGTCGGTGGGTTCGTTTCAATTTGCGAGATGTAGTAGATCTTCGCCAAGGTGCCGAGCTTCGAACTCGGACCGCGCTCCTCGAGGATCCGCTGCACGAGCGCGTTGAGCTTGCCGGTCGTTTCGCGGTGGCTCGCCTGCGTGTGGAGATTGAAGGCCATGGCGATCGCATCGCCGGTGCGGTCGGCGTTCTTCGCGCTCACGAAGACGATCGGCGCGAAGGTGAGCATGGGGAGCTCCTGGCTGAGATAGTCGAGGTAGTCGTGTGGGGTGCGCTTCGACTCGACGAGATCCCACTTGTTGACGACGATGACCGTCGGCTTGAAGGCCTCGACAAGTTCTCCGGCGAGGTTCTTCTCGACATGCGAGACGGCCTCGGACGCGTCGAGGAGGAGGATCGCGACATCAGCGCGGCGAATGGCCGATTGCGTGCGGGTGTGCGAGTAGTACTCGACATCGTCCGCCCAGGACTTGCGCTTGCGCACTCCCGCGGTGTCGATGGCGATGAAGGTGCGGCCATCGCTCTCGAATCGCACATCGACGCTGTCGCGTGTCGTCCCGGCGATCTCACTCACGATGACCCGGTCGCCCCCGGCGAGCGCATTGACAAGACTGCTCTTGCCCGCGTTGCGTCGACCGACGATGGCGACCTTCATGTCAGGGGAGGCAGGCGCGGGGGCGCTGCGCGACGCGAGTCGTTCCCAGAGCAGTTCGAGGAGATGGCGCATGCCGCGCCCCGCCTTCGTCGACACGCCGAGGACATCGCCGAACCCGAGCGCGGCGGCCTCCATGCCGTGGGCTTCCCACGAGGGACCGTCGACTTTGTTCGCGAGCTGGATCACCTTCGATGCGCTGCCGGTCTTGCGAAGAATCTGCGCGATGCGCTCGTCGAGTGCGGTGATCCCGGACTGCGCATCGATGGTGAAGAGGATGAGGTCGGCACCCTTGATCGCCGACTCGATCTGCCTCTCGATGTCGGGGGCGAGCGCCGTGAGATCCTGTCCGGCGTCATCGAAGCGCTTGCCCTCGGCGGCGTAGATGCCGTAGCCGCCGGTGTCGTAGAGTTCGGCGACGCGCGGCAGAGCCGTCTCGTCGTCGAGTTCGACCGGCGGATCGATGGAGATGATCGTCGAGAGACGGTCGCGGGTCACGCCGGGAGTCGGATCGACAATCGAGAGCCGCTCCTTCGCCAGTCGGTTGAAGAGGCTCGACTTCCCCACATTGGGGCGGCCGACGATGGCGATCACAGGGAGCATGATCCGAGGATAGTCCCGATCAGCTCGCCGTCTTCATGACGAATCCGTACTGCCGACAGAGATGCGCCTGATCCCTGCGCATGAGGCGGACAGCGTTGCGCACGCCGCGCGAGGTTCGCGGCTCGTAATGGAGGAGGGTGAGCCAATACGCCTCGAAGATTGTGGCCTCGAGCCACGGCACTTCATCGGCGAAACCGCTCACGCAGAGGGCGCGAGTCGCGCGCATGAAGCGCGTGAGGCGCGCGGGGGGGATCTTCAGGAACTTGCACCCCGAGAAGTGGAGGATCCGTCCCTTGCACTTGCCTTCAAGGAGCGCTTCGAGCGCGTCGAGACTGATCCGCTCTTCGGGAACGCGCATGTCGCCCGGAAGGAGTTCGCCGGGACGCGAGTGGATGGCCATCCAGAGGAGATCGAACCTCCGGTAGCGGGCCTGATGCCAGCGTCGCAGGTAGAACTCGATTTCGGAGCGTGTCGCGGCGTCGCGCAGCACATGTGGAATGCGTGCATCGCTCCCCGCGAGGAGATCGAGCACCGGCTTCATCGACATGGGGTGGGCGAGCCCAAACCAATCCGCTTCGATGCAGAAGACGCCTGCGGGGGCCGCCATCATCGGAGTGTAGGGGTCGCCGCGCGTGCGCGGCGCGCGGAGCGATCGCTACGCGAGGAGCGAGCGGCCGGTCATCTCGATCGGCGCCGCGACACCAACCATGTCGAGCATCGTCGGCGCGATGTCGCCGAGTCGGCCGCCATCGCGGAGCTGCCGGCCGCGGAAGGCCTCGCCGACGACGACCAGCGGCACCGTGTAGTTCGTGTGCGCGGTGTGCGGCGAGCCGGTGGCAGGGTCGATCATCTGTTCGACATTGCCGTGGTCTGCTGTGATGACGAGACTGCCGCCGCGCTTGAGAGTTGCATCGACGATCGCGCCCACGCACGCATCGGTCACCTCCACAGCCTTGATCGCCGCAGGAAGGCTTCCGGTGTGGCCGACCATGTCGCAGTTGGCGAAGTTCACGATGAGGAATGGCTCGCAGTCGGCCGCGGCGAGCCGCGCCAGAACAGCATCGCGTACCCCGGACGCGCTCATTTCAGGCTTCAAGTCGTAAGTCGCCACATCGCGCGGACTCGGGATGATCGCGCGGGACTCTCCGGGGAATGGCTCCTCGCGGTAGTCGTTGAAGAAGAAGGTGACGTGCGGGAATTTTTCGGTCTCCGCGCAGCGGAACTGGGCGAGTCCGTGGTGGGCGATCCACTCTCCAAGGATGTGCGGCATCATTGGCGGACGCTCGAAGACGACGTGCACCGGGAGGCCCGCCTCGTAGTTGGCCATGGTCGCGAAGTAAAGATCCTTGGGAACGGCGCCGCGATCGAAGCCTCCGTTCGGCAGCGTACGGAACGAAGGCTCATCGAAGAGGAACGCCTTGGTGATCTCGCGGGGGCGGTCGCCGCGGAAGTTGAAGAAGATCACGCTGTCGCCATCTTCGATGCTGCCGTCGACTCCGCGAATGCGCGTCGCGGGGACAAACTCGTCACTCGCCTGCGATGGGTTGGGCGGCGCGGCATAGTGGTCGCGGACAACTGCGCCCGCGCTCTCGCCCTCGCGCGTCGAGCGTCCGACAAGACACTCCCACGCCTTTGCGACCCGATCCCACCGGTGGTCACGGTCCATCGAAAAGAAGCGACCCATCACTGTGGCGATTCTGCCTCGGCGAGTCGCGAGCGCCCGCTCAAGGTCCGTGAGGTAACGGATCCCGGAGTTCGGCGGTGTGTCACGGCCGTCGGTGAAGGCGTGGATGAAGAGCCGATCGCTCGGGAATCCGACGGCCACGGCGAGATCGAGCAGGGCGACGAGATGCGCGAGGTCGCTGTGCACCTGCCCATCGCTGAGGAGTCCCATGAGATGGACGCGGCGACCGGTGCGCGCGGCGCGGTCGAATGCCGTCAGAAGGGTCGGATTGCGCGCAAAGTCGCCGGAGCGGATCGCGCGGGTGATCCGCATGAGTTCCTGATCGACGATTCGCCCGGCGCCGATGTTCTGGTGGCCCACTTCCGAGTTGCCCATCACTGGCCCGTCGGGACCCACGGGAAGTCCGACATCCTCGCCGCTCGTCTTGATGAGCGTCGAGGGGAACTCGCGCATCAGCGAGTCATCGACTGGATGGGAAGCGAGACGGATGGCGTTGAACGCGTCATGCTCGGGGTGCGGATTGCGCCCCCAACCGTCGCGGACGATGAGGACGCAAGGGACATTCCGAACTGCCGCCGTCACGGGGCGAGAATAGATGATCGAGCGTGAGGCGTCCCTCGGCTACTCTTGCTTCTATGGAGCCCACGGCAATGCAGGACGCAACCGCCAGTGACGCTGTGACGCCTTCGACGCTCCGAGAGCGCTTCGACGCGGTCAAGGGGCGAGTCGCGGCGGCGGCCAAGCGAAGCTCCCGAGCACCGGAGCAGATCATGGTCGTCGTTGTCACGAAGACAGCGACTCCCGAGCAGATCCGCGAACTCCTCTCGTTTGGCCATCGCGACTTCGGGGAGAGCCGCGTCCAACAACTGATTCAGCGAGCCGCGCAGATGGACGAGCACCTCTCGCGGCTCAAGGAACTGCGCGGAGAGGCGCCCGAAGTTCGCTGGCACATGATCGGCTCAATCCAGCGCAACAAGGTGCGCAAGGCGATCGAACTGGCGAGACTGATCCACTCGGTGGACAGCCTGCGGCTTGCCGAGGAGATCCACATTCAGGCGGCGCGGCGACCGACACCCGTCGACATGCTGGTCGAAGTCAACGTCAGCGGCGAAACGAACAAGCATGGGATCACCGCCGCAGCGGTCCGCCATGTCGTGCAGCAACTCGACACGATGGTCAACATCAGGGTGCGCGGAGTCATGTGCATGGCGCCCGTGGATGGAGGCAAGGACGAAGCGCGGCGGGTCTTCGGGCTGTGCCACGATCTCTTCGACGAGATCCGCAGCAGCGGCGTCGGCGGCGACGCGTTCGATCTCCTCTCGATGGGAATGTCCGGTGACTTCGAGGAAGCGATCGAGTGCGGCGCGAACATCGTGCGCGTCGGCAGCGCGATCATCGGCGCGCCCGCTCCCGGCAGCGAAGGCTCCGATGATCAAGGAGCCGCTCGTGGGTGAGACGACCTTCGCGCAGTCGAAGTTGGCGCGAGAGGATGCCGAGCGGCTTGACCCCTCGGGAGTCGCGGCACGGCTAGCATCGTGTTCGATGAATGCGTCGTGCGACTGGAAGTCGCTGTTGCCGGGGAAGTTCGTGGTATTCGACGGCCCCGACGGGAGCGGCAAGACGACGCAGTTCCGGCAACTCGCGGATGCGGCGCGGGCGGCGGGCGTCGAGACAGTCGAGGTTCGAGAGCCGGGCGGTACGGCGATCGGCGAGAAGATTCGCGCGATCCTTCTTGATCCCATCCACGCGGAGATGGTGACCCGCTGCGAGATGCTCCTCTATATGGCCAGCCGCGCGCAACTCGTCGAGGAGCGGGTCCGGCCAGCACTCGCGCGTGGTGCCTTTGTGCTCGCCGACCGGTTCATCTCCTCGACGCTGGCGTATCAGGGAACAGCAGGGGGTATCGACCGGGCGTCGATCCTTGCCATCGGTGAGATCGCCATCGGTGGCCGGTGGCCCGATCTCGTCGTGGTCTTCGATGTCGACTCCGAGACAGCGGCTCGCCGCGTCTCGCCGACACGTGATCGGATGGAACAGAAGGATCGGGCGTACCACACGCGCGTGCGCGACGGCTACCTCGACCAAGCCAAGGCTGATCCGCAGCACTATCTCGTCATCGACGCGACGCGTGCGCCGGAACAGGTGTACGCATCGCTCGTCGAGGGTCTCGTGGCGAGGCTCGCCGCGGCGAAGCGGGCCTAGCCGAGTTTCTGTCGCATGTCGGCACGCGTCACACGACTCGCACCGAGTCCCACGGGGCGGATGCATCTCGGGCACGCTTTCAGTTTCCTGTGCGCGTGGGCGCTCGCGCGGCGGGCGGGGTGGAAGGTGCTCCTTCGACTCGAGGATCTCGATGCGCAGCGGGTGACTCCCGAGGCGGAAGCAGACACGCTCTGGATGTTCGAGTGGCTTGGGATCGACTGGGATGGACCCATCGTGCGCCAGTCCGAGCGAGGCGCGTGGTACCGCGAGTGCATGACACGGCTTGCCGGACAGGGGGTTGTGTTCGAGTCGACGCACTCGCGCGCGCAGTTGCGCGAAGCGAGCGCGCCGAACGAGGGAGACGCGGTAGTAAGGTTTCCGCGCGAGCTGAGACCGACGCGCGACGAGTGGCACTTCGTCAACGAGTCCGTGAACCATCGTCTCGCGGTCGAGCCCGCGAAGATCACAGTGACCGACGAACTCCGCGGGGCGATCACGGTTAATCCCGCCGCCGTGTGGGGCGACCCGCTCATCTGGCTGAAGTCCGGTGTCCCGAGTTACCAGCTCGCGGTCGCCGCCGACGATCTTGCGATGGGAGTCACCGACGTTGTGCGCGGCGAGGATCTCCTGGAGAGCGCGCCGCTCCAGCTGCACATCCGGCGGCTCCTGGGCGGCGATGACTCACTGCGCTGGTGGCATGTCCCGCTCATCCGCGACGAGTCGGGCAGGCGTCTCGCGAAGCGCCACGACGATCTTGCGATCTCAACGCTCGCCGCGCGTGGCGAGACGCCGGACGGCGTGCGCGGACTTGTCGCCCAGTGGCTCGGCGCGATCCCCGCGCCACAACCTCTCTCAATCGCGTCGTTCCTCGACCTCGACGTCCGTTCCCTGCTCACCTCGAAAGTGTGGCCAAACTACCCTTGAAGGGACGTTTCGCCACACATCCGGGGGAAGGTGGTGCGCGGGGATGAGGGCGTACCGCGGTCCCTACGGTGGCGCATCGATCCCCGCGCCTGCGGTCGGCGGCTCAATCGCCCTCACCGTCACTGCCGGGATCTCAAGTTCCGCTGGCTGGCTGGTGAGTCCACCCACTGCAACCGAGCGGATTGGTTTCCCGCCCATCCACGCCGCGAGCGAGTTGCGGATCGCCTCGCCATCGAGTGTGACTGTCACCCGTCCTGTCGGCTTGCGCTCGCACACGAGATCGGCGGGGACGGCCAGTCGCCACTTCCCATCAGCCGTTGGCTTCAGTTCGGCCTTGGAGTACTGGTGGCATGTCACGCATCGCGCAAACTCGGTCGTGAGGTCGATCTGGTCGGCCCATGTCGAGAACGGGCCCGCGAGCGGAAGGATCGCCCCGCCGATCTCGTGCGCCGATGCGCAGAACTCGGGGTCGTCGCTGATCGACCTGCTAAGGCAGTATCCGAGATACAAGACCAGATCGGGCGATTCGGCGACGATGTCGATCGTGAGCATCATCGCGAATCGGCCCGGCTTCCAGTCCGGATGCACGGCGTCGCACGACAAGATGGTGAGTTCGGCAGTCGTCGTGATGACACCCGGCGGCGGCACATGTACGGGAGTGACCCTGCGCGGTCTCGCGGGAGCCGCTGGTGGCGGGCTTGGCGCGGACTGTGCAATGGGAGGTCTCGGGGGAGGCGCTGG
>CANETX010000041.1 GCA_947441435.1 Planctomycetaceae bacterium | reverse complement strand
TCGACCAACGGATCGTTGCGCAGGATCGTGAAGATCGTCCCCACCGCGCCATTGGTGTCGAGCGTGCTCGACCCATCGAGCGGATCGAAGAGGACGCAGTACTTGCCACCTTCGGTGCCTCGCCGCAGGATTGTCGGTTGCTCATCCTCCTCGCTCGCCAGCACGGCGATCGACGCACGCGTGCCGAGGCAGCGCATCACGATCTCGTTGGCGATCACGTCCATCCGCTGCTGCGCTTCCCCCTGCACATTGGTCGATCCCTCGTCGCCGAGCGCCCCCTCGAGTCGCGCACGCCGCACCCGGTGGGCGATCGCCTTCCCCGCCAGTGAGATCGCGCTGATGATCCACGAGAAGTCGCCGGAGGCCCCGGGGTGCCGACTCTCCTCCGAGAGGATGTGGCTCTGGAGGCTGCAGAGATTGTTGATCGACGATTCGCTGGGGGGCATGCGGGACTCAAGCCCATTGAACCACAAACCCAAAACGCAGAGCGGCCCGGCGCCCGCTCTCGCGAGGGCCGAGCCGCTTGTGCGGTCGATGCAGTCGAGGGGAGCACCCTCTCCTGCCATCAGGCGATCATGCAACCGCCGGTCGTCGCACACGTTGGCGCGGCGTTGTATCCCTTGGGGAACTTGCCGGACGCGTGATTCCCGTACCAACCCTCGGTGCTCGAACGGGGAAGCGCGAAGGGGGGAACCTGCACCCGATCGACCACGTTGCGGTCGACGTCGAGGACGGTGACGATCCCGTCGATCCCAACGAGGCACTGGTCACTCGAGAGCGGCAGCCCGTTGAGGGTGATCGCGGGGGCGCAGCCCTTGAGGCCGTGGACCTCGAGGTCCATGATCTCCCGCTTGCCCGGCGTCGTGCCATCCGTGGCGACGCTCACGCGCTGGAGGCGCTTGGCGATCTTGTACTCGCCATTGGCGTCGATGCGGACATTGAGTGCGATGCAGGTCACGGCGTCAATCGTGGCGCCGAGGTTGTTGTTGTTGAGTGCGTTGAACATGATGAGTCCCTTGCTATAGAAAAGACCGCCGCCTTCTGTTGGGGGCGACGGTCAACTTTGCTGTTTTGAGGACGCACGGTGCGTTCTCGATGAGAGTGCTACGAGGCGGGTCGGAGTCCGGTTCTCAAATCTGTAGGATCCCCCTCCCCCCCACCCCAAGGAGCCCACCGTGTCCCATCCAGTCATCCTCGCGGCCCGCCGGACCCCCGTTGGCAAATTCCAGGGCTCGCTGACCCGCATCCCAGCCCCTCAATTGGGGGCATTCGCGATCGCCGCCGCGCTTGGCGATGTTCCAGGTGCAGCGGATCGCATCGACGAGTGCGTCATGGGTTGCGTCCTGCAGGCTGGCGTAGGACAGAATCCCGCGCGGCAGGCGGGGCTCAAGGCGGGCCTTCCCCACACGCTGAGCGCGGTCACCGTCAACAAGGTCTGCGGCTCGGGACTCCACGCGGTCATGATGGCTGCGCAGTCGATCCGCGCCGGTGACACCCACGTGGTCGTCGCGGGCGGAATGGAAAACATGGATCTCGCGCCGCACCTCGCGTCGGTGCGCGCCGGCGTGCGCTTTGGCAAGTTCGAGGCGCTCGACCACATGGAGCATGACGGCCTGCGGTGCGCCTTCGAGAACTGGGGAATGGGATTCGCCGCCGAGCACATTGCCTCGGCGCACGGGATCACACGGGCAGCGCAGGATGCGTTCAGCGCGCAGAGCCATCAGCGGGCGGCCCATGCGACGAAGGAAGGCTGGTTCAAGGCCGAGCTGGTCCCGCTGACTCCCGAGCAGATCAAGCAGAAGACGGGCCTCGATGCGGACGAGGGAATCCGCGGCGACTCGACCGCCGAGGGACTTGCGAAGCTCAAGCCCGCGTTCAAGCCCGATGGCTCCGTGACGGCCGCCAATGCGAGCCAGATCTCAAGCGGCGGCGCGGCACTCATCGTCGCATCGGAATCGGCTGCGTCATCGCTGAATGTCACGCCGCTCGCGCGAATCCTCGGCTCGAACACCGTGGGCGTTGCACCCAAGGAACTCTTCTTCGCCCCTGGCCTCGGCATCGAGAAGATCCTCAAGGACCACTCGCTCACCGTCGCGGACATCGATCTCTTCGAAGTCAACGAGGCCTTCGCCGCGCAAGTGCTCTGCAATGTCGCCTACGCCAAGATCCCGCACGAGAAACTCAACATCGGCGGCGGCGGGATCGCGCTCGGCCATCCGATCGGCGCGAGCGGCGCTCGCGTGCTCGTCACGCTCGTCCATCACCTGAAGCGCACCGGCGGCAAGCGCGGCATCTGCAGCCTGTGCCTCGGCGGCGGCAACGCGGTCACGATGCTGATCGAGCGCGCCTAGTCCCCCGCAGGATTTCAGTCGCCCGCGTCGGGTTCGATGCTGGCAGCCTGGCCGTCGCGCTTCTTCTGCGCGTATCGGCGCAACCAGTTCTCCCACGACTTCCCCGCTGCCGTGTCGCGGCCAGAGAACTCAAGCGACGCGATCTCGTCGTAACGGACGGCGACCCTGTCGTCGCTCGTTGCCGTGAGCAGTCGGACCGACGAGCCAGAGAGCGTCGCCCCCGTGCGACGGTCAAAGATGTATCCCTCGATCCGCGATCCATCGTGCCGCACGATTGCGACATCGCCTCGGTAGGAGAACGCCTCGTCGAGCGCGGCAGTGAGTGCGCTCGCGTCGGCGGAATCGACGATGCTGCCTTGGCCAAGCGAGGTCATCGGACCCCTGTCATCGCTGCAGCCTTGACCTCGACCTGCCGAATGAGCTGCGCAAGTTCGGCCGCTCCCTTGGCGAGGCTGCTCTGCCCAGTGACCGCCTCGATGGCGTCGGTGCGCCCCTGCGCTGCCGCCTGATCAGCGACTTCGCGCGCGCCATCTCGCAGTGAAACTTCGACCGCGCGGGCGCACAGAAGGAGCGTCTTGGCGGACTCTGCGATGGGTTGTTCGAGGGCCGCAACGCATCCGGGCTCGGTCATCGCGCCATTCTCGCAGACGCGCGCCCACGGCGCAAGGGAAAGGTCCGGTAGCCTCCGCCGAGTGGCGTTTGCGACTCCAAAACGCATTCTCGTGACCGGTGGGACGGGGTACATCGGTTCGCACATGGTCCAAGTGCTGCTTCGGCGCTCTCTCGCGGTCACTGTGCTCGACGACTGTTCGCGCGGCCACCAAGAGGTGATTGACCTCCTCCGGTCGGAGGCCGCTTCGGAGTCTCGCCCCTGCGATCTCGCATTCGAGCGCTGCTGCGTCAGCGAGACCGAGCGGATCCGAGATCTCGTGCGCGCGCGGGAGATCGACTCGGTGATTCACTTCGCTGCACTCGCATACGTCGGCGAGTCGGTCGAGCGACCTCTCGACTACTGGCGGACCAATCTGGGGGGCACGCTTTCGCTCCTCGCGGCGATCGAGGGGACCTCCGTCGCGCGATTCGTCTTCAGTTCCACCTGCGCGACCTACGGGGTGCCGGAACCTTCGCTGATTCCCATTCGCGAGGGCTGTCCCCAGCATCCGATCAATCCCTATGGCGCAGCGAAGGCGGCGGCGGAGCGCGCGATCGCCGACTTCCACGCGGCGCAGACGGCACGCGGAATCTCGCTCGCCTGCGCCGTCCTTCGCTACTTCAATGTGATCGGGTGCGACCCACGCGGCGTGCTCGGCGAGGACCACGATCCCGAGACCCACCTCGTCCCGTCGGCGCTCGCGGCAGCGCTTGGCCGTCGCCGCGAACTCGTCGTGATGGGAACCGACTATCCGACTCCGGACGGAACCTGCCTGCGCGACTATGTCGATGTCACCGATCTTTGCGAAGCGCATTGGGCCGCGCTCTCGGCGCTCACGCCGCGAGCCCATGAGACCTTCAATGTGGGGACGGGCATCGGGCACTCGGTGCTCGAAGTCCTTGCGGCATGCGAACGAGTGGCGCTCACGCGCGTGCCGTCCTCGCGCGGCGCGCGGCGTCCAGGGGATCCTCCCCTCCTGGTTGCGGATTCGTCCCTGATTCAGCGGCGTCTCGCGTGGGCGCCGCGCGTCACATCGCTGGACGACTCGATCGCCTCGATCTGGCGATGGATGCGCGCGAATCCCCGTGGCTACGCCTAGAAAGGGAAACTCAGCATCAGATATCCCATGACGCTGTTGCGTCCGGGATTCCCCTCGCCTGTGTTGGCGTTCGAGATGTGATACCAACGCGCGCCGATCATCAATCGCACATCGTCGGCGATTGCGAACGAGACACCGCCTCCGCACTGCGGGGTGAAGTTCACGGAGCTGCCCCCTGTGGGCACATTCCGCGAGGTTCCCATGAGGCCAGCACCGAGGTCGCCATAGAGAGACCAGGTCTCGGTGTTGAGGAAGTGCCATCTCAGGAGGAAAGTGCCGCCTCCACCCCACGCATTTCCTCCCGACTGCGCGATGTAGTCGGCTTCGACCTGGAAGTCCATCGAGAAGTTCTCGACGAAGAACCAACTGAGGCTCGCCCCGAACTCGCCTTGGCTGTCCCCTTCAAGGTCATTCATGTAGCCGCCGAGGAGTTGCCAGCGCATCGAACCCGCGGCGCCGAACTTCGCCGTCGCCGGTGCGTCCGTCGGTGCATCCTCAAGCGTGATGCCGGACGAGAGGACTGATGAATCGAACGTCAATGCCTCGGTCGCTGCCGATGCATCGACACTCGCCCCTGCAAGCGAGGCGAGGAGGAACAAGAACGGGCGTGCAATCTGCCGACACCTCATCATCGCAGCGTAGTCGCGCACAAAAAACCGCCGCCCGATCGCTCCGACACGATCGAACGGCGGGAATGCTGACTTCCATGGGAAGTCGCAAAGAAGGCTTGGGGGCGAGAAACAGTATCCGCCTGAAAGACGGCTGGTCAATGGTCTGGGGATAGGTTTTCCACAGCGCCCCCAAGGCGTTGCCGCGAATCGACTTGGGATTGCCCCCGGGGGGCTGAGTCGCCCCCGTCCGCGGCCCCCCCGGCGCGCGCTACCGCCCCGGCGGAGGGGGCGTTTGGGAACCAGGCGTGCCGCTCGGGTTCTCCGTGGGTGGCACGGGAACCTCCTTCGACCCCTTGGGTGGGATCGCCCCTTGGTTCCCGAGGTCGTCAGGATCGACTGGAGCGACTGGGGCAACCTTTGACCCCGATGCCTCCGGCCCGGGAGAGCCCTGGGGAGCGATCGGCGCTGGCGACTCCCCTTCGACGCTCCCGCGCATCGCGCGGGCGCGAGCCAAGAGGTCAACCGGCGAAGTGTCCGCCGGCATGAGATCAAAGTGCCACGAGACTCTGCTCTCGAGGTTCATCGGAGCCAGTTCCGCAAAGAGATCCGCCCCGATGAAATCCCAGATCGGCGCTTCGGCGTTGCCTGAGCCGAGTACCGACTCGTAGCCGTCCAGTTTCAGTCGCACGTCGTACTCGCCGTAGTACAGAAACTGCACCTCGCACGGTGTGCGGCCCACCTCACGGTCGTTCACGTACACGAGCGCATCGCTCGGCGTCGAGGTGATGGCGATCGTCCGCCGGACGCAACCCCACATCGACACCGCAAGCAGCAGGGCCATCGCGAGCGTCAGGAGCCGGGCGATCATGGACAGCGATGCTAACCGACCCATACACTCGCGGCGTGCCGCTGCTCGAAACGCATGGGCTGGTGAAGAGTTACAACGGCCGCCGCGTCGTCGATCAGGTCTCCATCCGGGTCGAGGCCGGCGAGATCGTCGGGCTTCTCGGCCGCAACGGCGCGGGCAAGACCACCAGTTTCCGCATGACCATCGGGATGATCACCCCCGAGGCAGGCTCGGTCCACTTCGATGGCCGCGATGTCACGACGCTGCCGATGTACCTCCATGCCCGCGCCGGGATGGGGTATCTGTCGCAGGAGCCCAGCGTCTTCCAACGACTCAGCGTCGAGGACAACCTCCGCGCGATCCTCCAGACCAGGCCGCTCTCGCGCGCCGAGCAGCGCGCCGAGTGCGAGCGGCTGATGGAGCAATTCGGTCTCACCCACAAGCGCAAGGAGCAAGCACGGACATGCTCGGGTGGCGAGCGGCGCCGGCTCGAGATCGCCCGCGCGCTCATCACGAAGCCGCGGCTCATCCTCCTCGACGAACCTTTCGCCGCAGTCGACCCTCACACGGTCGAGGAGCTCCAGCACGAAGTCCGCAAGCTCGCCGACACGGGAATCGGCATCCTCGTCACCGACCACAATGTCCAGCAGACCCTCAGGATCTGCACGCGCGCCTACATCATCCATGAAGGGCGCAATCTCCGCGAGGGAGAGCCGAAAGAGATCATCAACGACCCCGCCGTCCGCGAGGCGTACCTCGCGTCCACCTTCCGCGGCGACGAGTTCGGCTGAGCGCTGGCGGCGTCCGGAGCGTGGCGGGCCAGAACTAGCGTCCGCCGATCGGGCCGCCGATGCCCGAGCCCGATGTCGGTGGGTCGGGCATCGTCACAGCGGGTACGACAACTTCCGCCGGCATGCTCACGAGTCCACCCACTGCGATCGAGCGGACTGGGGCAGAGCCCATCCATGCCGCGAGCGAGTTGCGGATCGCCTCGCCATCGAGCGTGACCGTCACTCGTCCCACCGGCTGGCGTTCGCACACCAACCATGCGTCGACTCCAAGGCGCAACTTGCCATCACCAGTTGGCTCGAGCTCGGCCTTGGAGTGCAGGTGTGGCGTCCCCCGAGGGAGGAACTCGCCCTTGCGGTCGATTTGGTCGACCCACCTCGAGTTCGGACCGGCGAGCGGCAGGATCGCCCCGCCGATCTCGTGCACCGAGGCGCAGGACGCGGGGTCGAAACTGATCGTCTTGCTGATCCAGTTTCCGAGTTCCAGCACCAGTTCGGGCGACTCGGCGACGATGTCGACTTTGAGCATCATCGCGAATCGCCCCGGCTTCCAATCCGGCCGCAGCGCGTCGCACGACATGATCGTGAGTTCCGCAGTCGTTGTGGTGACCCCCGCCGCCGGCACATGTGTGGGAACGACCTTGCGCGGTGCAACGGGAGCCCCTACTCGCGGGCCAGCGGGTGCCGCGGGGCTTGGTGCCGAAGGCGGTCGGGTCGGTGCGGGGGACGGCGCCTGGTTACAACCGCAGAGCACCACGAGGCCGAGGCTCCCTGCGCGCAGCCACCACACAACCACGAGTCTAGGGAGACGCCGGTCGGAGCCGCAGGCGCGTGAGGCTCTTGTGCGCAAATCAGGCCCTTCAAGGGGCGATTCTGCGCACATGACGATGGCCGTCCGCGGTGAGCGAGGCGGGCCGGCGTGTCGCCGTTCGGGTTAGGGCGCCGCTGACGTCGTGGGCACCACGCGGAGTCTCGCGATCCTCGTCAGCGATGCCGTGTCGATCGTGAATCGCGCGCCGTGGGCGAGGAAGCTCTCGCCGACGGTGGGGACACGTCCAAAGTGCGCGAGCGCGAGTCCAGCCACGGTGTCGAAGTCGGTGTCGGTGGGAAGGTCGAGACCCGTCTCCCCCGCGAGATCCGACAAGGGAATCCGTCCATCGACAAGCCAGCCAGCATCCGCCGTGCCCGCGATCGCGGGCGGCACGTCCGACTCGGGCTCATGCTCGTCGTAGATCTCGCCGACGATCTCCTCGAGCACGTCCTCGATGGTGACGAGCCCGGCCGTCCCGCCGAATTCGTCGACGACGATCGCCATGTGAACCTCGCTGTGCTGGAAGTCGCGAAGGAGTTCGCTGACACGCTTCGACTCGGGGACACGCAACGGATGACGAAGCAGCGGCGCGAGGACGAAGCCGGATGCGTCGGTTCCGAGGAACCTGATGAGGTCCTTGACATACAGCACGCCGACGGTGTCATCGAGGCTCCCCCGGTAGACAGGGATCCGCGAGTGCCCCGCACCCGCGATGAAGTTCCGGATCGACGCGAGCTCATCCGTGTACTCGATTCCCTCGACCTGCGTCCGTGGTGTCATGACCTCCGAGACGACGGTGTCGCTGAACTCGACGGCGTTGCGCAGGATCTGCGCGGCGTGGCGATCGAGCCCCCCTGCCCGCGCACTGTCCTCGATCGTGTGGAGGAGTTCCTGCTCGGCCTCCTCGGAACTCGGCACGGCCCCCATCAACCGCCGAACGGCCGCATCGATCGCCCCTCCCATCCAGAGGATCGGACTCGTGACGAAGTGGAGCGCTCGCAGGAGTGGGATCGTCGTGGCGATGAGTCCCACGCCGCCGTGGCGCGCGATCGCGGCCGCGAGGACGCTGGTAGCGAGCCACACCGCGGCCCCCGCGACGATGATTGCCGTCGCAACTTCTCCCCACTCGAGCTTCGTCGGCCCGTGGCTCTCGTCGTGGAAGATGAGGAGCACAACGACGACTGCTGACAGTCGACCGAAGGTCCGAAAGAGCGCCACCGCGTGCTCCGCCCCATCGCGGCGCGACGCGAGCCACTCCGCGGCCGACTTGTCTCCTTCTTCGCGCAGCCGCTCCTCAAGCGCCGATTGGCTCGACGTCACGAGTGAGATGCTCAGTGCGGACAAAAGAGTCGTGACCGCGAGAATCGCAAAGAAGGTGAGGAGGAGGACGGGAGTCATGGGGACGGACGCTCGGGATCGTAGACCGCGCCAATTCCCGCAGCCTTGAGGATGCGATCCTCCTCGGCGTGGATCTGGGCGTGCGAGGCGTCGTCGTCGTCACGAAAGCCCGCGGCATGGAGCAGTCCGTGCAGGGCGTAGAGGAGAAGTTCGCGCTCGCAGTCGTGGCCGAACTCGGCCGCACGGCGGGAGGCCTCGTCGATGCAGATGGCGATGTCGACTTCGATCGGCGCGGGCGGCGCGACCCACACGAATGTCAGGACATCGGTCGTTCCCGTGATCTTCGAGTGGCGCTCATGCAGCCGGGACATCTCGGGGTCCTTGACGATCCGGACTGAGGCTCGCTCAAGCGTGACCGGCGCTCCCGTCGGCGACAGGAGATGCGGCAGCAATCTCTCCACCCCCTCACGAAACGCACGCTCGTCAATTCCGGCCTGCGAGACCACCTCGACCCTTGGCGGGTGGTCGCTCACCGGGCGGCAAGATGGAGGGGAACGAACTTCGGCTTCACCCGACGCTCGAACTCGCCGCGGAATTTCTCGACGATCGTCCGCACCACCCAGTTCGTGCCATCGGCGAGTCCGCAGATGGTGGTTCCCTCGGAGAGGCCCATCGATCCCGCAACTTCGACGAGGAGATCGAGATCCGCCGTCGTCGCATCGCCGCGCTCGATGCGAGTGAGCATCTTGTAGACCCAACCGGAACCCTCGCGGCATGGAGTGCACTGGCCGCAGGATTCGTTCATGAAAAACCGCGCGCTGTTGCGGGCGACCGCGATCATGTCGGTGTCCTCATCAAAGATCGTCGGACACGCAGTGCCCAGGCCGAGCACATTGCAGGCGCGACCGATGTCGAAGTCCATCACCGCATCAAACTGGTCGGTGCCAAGCACGCCCATCGACACGCCACCGGCGATCGCCCCCTTGAACTTCTTCCCACCGCGCATGCCGCCGCAGTAGTCGTTGACGAGTGCGGAGAGCGTCACGCCCAATGGGGCCTCGAAGCAGCCGGGCTTCGCGACATGACCCGAGACGCCCATCAGTTTGGGCCCCCACGAGGGCATTCCCCCGAACGCGCTCTCGACGCCGATCGACTTCCACCACGCGACCCCCTTCTCGAGGATCGGCACGACGGCTGCGAGAGTCTCGACATTGTTGACGATCGTCGGCCGACCGAACAGACCCTTGACCGCCGGGAACGGCGGCTTCACGCGCGGCCAGCCGCGCTTTCCTTCGAGCGCCTCGAGGAGTCCGGTCTCTTCGCCGCAGATGTAGGCGCCGGCGCTCCGGTGGAGATGGCACTCCGCCGCGAACTTCACCTTCCCCCGCATCATCCCCTGCTTCCCGAAGATCCCTGCGGCGTAGGCCTCTTCGATGGCCCGCTCGACGACTCGCGCCTGATGGTGGTACTCGCCGCGGATGAAAAAGTACGCGACATCGAGTTGGCAGGCCCAGCAGGCGATGGCGATGCCTTCGAGGATGAGATGAGGATCGAAGTCGCACAGGAGGCGATCCTTGAATGTCCCTGGCTCCGCCTCGTCGCAGTTGATGCAGAGGTAGCGCGATCCCTTGCCGTCAACGGGAGGAAGGAACGACCACTTGAGTCCGGCGGGGAATCCTGCGCCGCCTCGGCCGCGCAGCACTGCATCCTTGACGAGCGCGACGAGGGCTGCGGGCTCCATGTCGAGCGCTGCTTCGAGCGCCTTGTAGCCGCCGGTCCGCTGATACTCCTCGAGCGTGACGATGTGACGACCCTTGATGTCGCTCTTGGGGCCGCAAGGGATGCGTTTCGTGAGGACCGGTTCGATGAACGTCATGGTGTGGCTGGGGTGGGCGTGAACGGACTCTGTGCAGGCTCGACAACTTGCTCGATGACTTGGTCGACGACGATGCGCCGAAAGGTCACGCCATCGACCGTCTGCTCGTTGATCGCGGCGCGAACCGTGCGTGCGGGGGGCGTAGCACACGCTGGCGCAGCACCGGCGGCGTCCACTTTCGTGCGGCAGGCCGCCACGATGTGCCCGATGAACTGCCCGCAACTTCGGCCGAGCGTTTCGGTGTGGGGCGCGGCGTCAGCCATGGTGGCCGCCATCTGAGTCAGGAACATTCATTGCCTCGTCGATGAGGCGATCGACCTTCTCGACCGTCAACTGCTCATGCAGGACATCGTTGAACAGCGCAACGGGCGCGGTGTCGCACGATCCGAGGCACTCCATCGTCAGGAGCGTGAATCGGCCGTCCTCCGTAGTTTCGTGCGGCTCGATCCCGAGCCGCTCGCGCACGCGGTCGAGGATCGGCTGATGTCCGCAGACCTCGCAGGCGAAGGTGTGGCAGATGCCGATGACGCACTTGCCCACCGGCTCAGTCGTGTACTCCTCGTAGAACGAGACGGTGTCGAGGACCTGCGAGGGCTTGAGTCCGAGGAAGGTCGCGATCTCCACCATCGCTTGATAGGGAATGTGCCGGTACGCATGCTGCACATCGTGCAGGATCGGCATGAGCGCGCCGTGACGGGTCGCGTAGCGCGGCAGAAGGACCCGCTCCCACCGCTCAAGCATCTGCTTGGTGCAGTAGGGCTCGGCGCGCTGGGGAATCTTCGTCGTTGCAGATGGCTTTGTCTTCCAGGACATCGTTGTCTCGTCGGGGTCGTGCGGCGGAAACGGCTATCGATCCAGTTCCGCTGCGATGATGTTGAGAGAACCGAGCACGGCAACCGCGTCGGCGAGCTGATGCCCCTCGATCAGCTTCGGAAAGAGCTGGAAGTTGTAGAAGATCGGCGGTCGCACGCGCACCCGGAAGGGGCAGCGCGTCCCGTCGCCGACGATGTGATAGCCAAGTTCGCCGTTGGGCCCTTCGATCGCGCCGTAGCACTCCCCCACCGGCGCGTGGAATCCGCGGTTGTGCATGATGAGTTCGAATTGCTGGATCGTCCCCTCGATCGAGCCGTAGACATCGCCCTTGCCCGGCAGCGTCGACTTGTCGTTGCGCGTCGAGTTGATTGAGCCCTTGGGGATCCGGTCAAGCAATTGCCGGATGATGGAGATGGACTGCTTGAGTTCCTCGACGCGGACGAGATAGCGGGCGAGGCAGTCGCCGGTCGAGGCGATGGGCACGATGAACGAAACAGCGTCCGCGCCGTTGCCATCCCAGTTCGGAGCAAAGCACAGATACGGATCGTCCTTGCGCACATCGCGGCGCACTCCGGAGGCGCGGGCGATCGGCCCCGTCGCTCCCCAGGCGATCGCGTCGGCCGCGGAGATCGCGCCAACCCCCTCGAGCCGATCCACAAAGATCCGGTTGCGGTTGAGGAGCGTCTCGATGTCGGTGACGGCGGTCGCAAGACGAACATCGATCAGGTCCCGGACCATGCGGATGAACACTTCGTCATCGGGGAGATCGCGCCAGGCTCCGCCGACGCGAGTCCAGTCGGGATGAAAACGCTGCCCAGAGACATAGTCGAGGATGTCGTAGATCCGCTCGCGCTCGTTGAAGCCGTAGAGGAACCCGGTGAACGCGCCGAGATCGAGCCCTGCCGCGCCGATGCACAGGAGGTGATTCTGGATGCGCCCGAGCTCACACATGATGGTGCGGATGACTTTGCACCGCGGCGTCAGCTGGACATCGAAGAGTTTCTCGACGGCGTGATGCCATGCGACGTCATTGACGATCGGCGACGCATAGTCCATCCGGCTGATCGTGCAGACATATTGGTTGTAGTCGTGGTGCTCGCCGAGCTTCTCGAACCCCGAGTGGAGATAGCCGATGTGCGGCGTGCAGCGGGCGATGCGCTCGCCGTCGAGTTCGAGGACGAGGCGGAGCGTCGTGTGCGTCGCCGGATGCTGCGGACCGAAGTTGAGAACCCACCGGTCGGGGGTCTTCACATGGTCGTCGAGGTACTCGGTGGTCTCGATGTCGAGCCCGTACCCCTCATCGGGCTGCAGAGTGAACGGCATCGCCCGAGTATAGGAACTAGCCGCGGAACAGCGCTCCCATGCGCTTGCCCAGCACGCTGCTCGCCGCCATCAGGGTGGCGCCCAGCAGGAGCATCGCCCATGTCCCCATCGCGCTCGCGATGGCGGGGCCGTCGCCGAGCCGGTCATACAAGGTGTAGATCGCCTTGGTCACGGGAAAATCTCCTTCGCGCTGCGCCAGCAGCAGCGAGTCGGAAACTTCGAGCATCGAGAAGCTGAACGCGAGAAGCGCCCCCGCCACGATGTTGGCGAAGACGAGGGGGACGACGATCTTGCGAAGGACCCGGAGGGGTCGGGCACCGACGCTCGCCGCGGCCTCCTCGAGGTCGACCGGAGTCTGCTCAAGTCCCGCGACCGTCGAGCGGACCACATAGGGCAGCCGCCGAATGGCGTAGGCGGCGATGAGGAACGGGAATGGATTGGGCTGGGCACCCATGATGTTGCCTGCGAACGCGAGCGGAGCCTCGTTGAACCATGTCCACACCGCCGTCGGCAGCACCGCCGAGAGCCACGAGAGTCCCTCGGGGGCGTTCGCGGCAAAGGGCCAGTTGAGGCTCATCGAGATGTAGCCGAATGCCAGCACCAGTCCCGGCACCGCGATCGGCAGCATCACCAACATGTCGAGGAGCCATCGCCCAGGCAAGGTCGTGCGCACAAGGATGCGCGCGGCGGCGACTCCGATCACGATGTCGAGGAAGACCGCGCTTCCGGCGAGGATCAGGGAGTTGCGGATCGCGCCGGCCGCCAAGGGATGGTGCAGCGCGTTGCTGAAGTGTTCGAGGGTCCAGGTCTGCGGAAGAATCGTGTCGTACCACCCGCCCGGCATGCTCACTGCAGAGAGGATGACCCCAATGTGCGGCACGCACGCTAGGAACGCGATCCCACCAAGGAGCGCCCACGCTCCCATCGTCTCGACGGGGGTGAGGACTCGCTCGGTCCGTCGCACCGACGCCTTGGTCGACGCGCCGCCACGCGAGCGCCCGAGCGTGAACTTGCCCAGAAGATAGATCCCGGTCGCGAAGGCGAACATCACAAAGGTGAGCGCGTAGGGTTGTCGCGACGATTCGATCTCCTTGAGTCCGTCGAAGATCTGCACGCTCGTCACGGTGCGGAAGCCGAACATGAGCGGCGTGCCCAGCTCCGTGAAGCTCCACACGAAGACGATCGTCGCCCCAGCAAAGAAGCCGGGGCGCAGCAGCGGCAGCGTCACTCGCCGGAAGCGCTGCCACGACGACGCACCGAGGTTGCGGGCGGCCTCGTCAAGCCCGGGATCGATGTTGGAGAGCGCCGCCGTCAGATTGAGCGAGAGAATCGGATAGAGATGGAGCGCCTCGAGGACGATGATTGCGGCGATTCCGCCCTCGGCGAAGAGTTCGATCGGCTGCGAGACGAGCCTGAGGTCCATCAGGAGCGTGTTGAGCGAGCCGGTCCTTCCCAGAATCGCTTCCATGCCGATCGCGCCGACAAAGGGCGGCAGGATCAAGGGGGCCAGGAGGAGCGCATTCAGAATCACCTTGCCTCGAAAGGCGCAGCGCGACGAGACCATGGAGATCGGGATGGCGATCACAGCCGCCAAAGAGGTCGTCCCGAGCGCGATCAAGAGCGAATTGACCAACCCGGCGCGAAGTTGCGGGTCGGCGAAAATCCCCGCGATGTAGTGGAGCGTCCATCCATCGCGGTCATGGACCGCGCCGTGGAGCGCCTGCCAGATCGGAACGACGAGGAAGACCGCGATGAACGCGAGGATCCCTGCGTAGCACAGCTTGTCGAGACCGCGGTTCTTCACGCGGGCGAGAGCCTAGCGGAGCGCCTTCCGCCCCCCTCCGACCTGGATTTGGTCAACGGTTCGAGTTTTTCTCGAATGGATGACCAAATCCAAGGGGCCGGGGCTGGAGCAGGTGAGCGCGGGACTCAGGCGGACCAGCCGGAGAGCACGTACGTCAGGTCGAGGCCATTGACCACGCCGTCGGTATTGATGTCGCCCGCGCCGGTCCCGAGCCAGTTGCTGAGGATCGCCGTCAGGTCGAGGCCGTCGACGACGCCATCCTGATTGAGATCCGCGATGTCGAAGGC
>CANETX010000040.1 GCA_947441435.1 Planctomycetaceae bacterium | reverse complement strand
GGGAAAGCAGATCAGAACAATTTCGTCATCACTCGCGGCGCTTGTCGTTGCCGCCAACGCATCGGCGGGATTCGTCCCGTCGACGCCAACCTTCGTCGTCAACTCCACAGCAGGAAGCGCGACGGTCAGCAACACGGCGACCCAACTCGCTCCGGGGGTCTTCGCCCACACCGGCGCATGGTCGGTCGTCGGCGCCTCGATCAACTGGACGAACAACGTCTTCGCCTGGAACGACGCCACGAACAGTGGCTTCCTCAACACGAATCTCGTCATCAAGAACGAGACGACCTCGAACCAGACCTTTGTCTTCTATGCCACCATGGCTGGATCCGGATCTGGCTCCTACAACCTGAATGGATCTGTGGGCGGTCAATTCATGAACGCCACCCCAGGCCTCGGAATGCTCTCGAGCACCGGCCCGATGTGGAGCGCGATCGTCGATACCACCGCAGTCAACTCGCAACTGATCGACCGAACATTCTTCGCCCCGCCATTCTCTGGCGCGTCGATCGGCTCCTTCAATTTTGCTCAGCCCTACGGATCCGCCATCACCTCGGGAGTCGGCATCCGGTTCTCGCTGACGATCTCAGCGGGGGTCGAAGCGAATCTCACGAGTTCCTTCGGCATCCAGGTTCCCGCCCCGGGAGCGCTCGCGTTGCTTGGGTTTGTCCCCCTCACGGGACGTGGTCGCCGCCGTCGCTGAACGATCAGCCGCGCTGACCGCTCGCTGGCGGCAGATCCGACAGGCTCGCCAGTCCAAACACCCTCAGAAACTCTCCGGTCGTCCCATACAGCATGGGACGGCCGAGTTCTTCTGCTCGCCCGACGATCCGCACGAGCCGGCGCTCGAGCAACCCGCGCAGCACTTCACCACACGCAACGCCGCGGATCGACTCGATCTCGGAGCGCTGGATCGGCTGCCGATACGCAATGATCGCGAGCGTGACCTTCGCAGGCTCGGTGAGCATCGTCTGCTGCTTCTCGCCGCGCAGCCGTGCGACCACCGGTGCGTACGCACCAAGGGTCATCACCTGACGGCCACCCGCCACCGCCTCAATACGGAACGCCCGAGCACCACTTGTGTATGCCTCGTTGAGAGCGTCGATCGCATGCCGAATCTTTGCTGCTGGCTTGTCGCTGCTCGCGAGCCCCAAGAGTTCGGCGATCCTCGCATCGGAGATCGGCCGGTCCGCCGCGAAGAGCAGGGCTTCGACGCGAATCGCCAGCGGCTCATGCTCGCAGGGAATCTCCACGGCGACGAACTCGGGCGGCAGCGTTTGCTGCTCGGCCGTCGCTTCGGTGGGCTTCGTGGTCATGTTCAATGCCGACGGGATGCCGCCACGCGAGCGCGGGCGACGGACTGGGCGCGCTCGATCTCTTCGCGGTGCGCCAGGGTTGACGGCTTCGCGGGAACAGCGGTCGCAGCAGCATTGGCCTCGCCGAGCTTCTTGAGCGCGCCCTCGTGATTGATCGACGCGATCGTCTCTGCGGCGTCGGCGAGGAGCACCAACTTGTTGGCGTTCATCTGGGCAAAGCCGCCGCTGAGCACAAAGGACGATGATCCACTCGCTGTGTCGATCCGGCATGTTCCCGATCCAAGCCGCGAGAGGAACGCGGACGATCCAGCCATCACTCCCTGCTGGCCATCAAAGGCCTGGAAGGTGACGTAGGACGCCTGCTCATCGAGGACGGCGGCGGAAGGAGTGACGATTTGACACGTGAGCGTGGCCATGGGTGTTCGTTCCTGATGCTATCGACCGCCTGTTTCTACCGGCGGTCCGTGGAGCGCCAGAGCATAGTTGTGATAGCGCGAATCGTCACTGACTTCCCGGATGAGCTCCGTGGCGAGCCACTCCGGGACACTCACAGGATGCTCGACGCTGGGCAGTTCGACCTCCGCCATTACCAGCGGGAAATCGAGGAATTCGTCGATCTCCCAGAGGAGCGCCCCATCCTCGACACAGTGGCGGATCTTGCGGATGCGGCGTCCCAGCGTCGAGGGCCAATCGCGCGCAAACTCCTCCGGAGTGATGGGTCCTTCACGCTCTTGCCGGACTCGCCCAGACCCCGTCTTCATGTTGGCGTGATGCTCGCACGAACCATCGCGATGGAGGGTCTTCCGAATCCGCCCTTGCCGGGTCTCGTCGCTGCTGTCGAAGTATCCCTGCTCGATCACGAGTCGATCGCGCTCACGTGGCATCGTCGGCAAGGACCTGAGCAGGAACACCCGCTCAATCTCCAACTGCTGCTTCATCGCAGCGATCCGCGCACCTGCGACCACTGCGCCACAAAGTCGGCGAGCGCCAACTTGAGGTTCACGTTGGCGTTGATGTTCGACTCGGCGCGCGCGATCACCTTCGGGATCTGCGACCAGTAGTCGAGGGCGGCCACGGACGAGGTCGCCGCTGCCATCCGCCGACGCACCTCCGCGCCGATGAGCGAGAAGAGAAGGCCGACCGCGCGGCGCGTCGCTGCTTCCTTGCTCGCTCTTGAGTCTTTCTTCACGGCTGCCTCGGAGACTTCCGAAGCGATCTCGTGCATGCGCTCCGACATCGCGGTCGGGCACTCTCCCTTCACAACTCGGTCGATCATCGGCGAGAGTTCCGCGTGCCACGCCTGCATCCCAAGTTGCGCGGCGGTGAGGGCCGCGCCCGGAGAGCCGTCGGCGAACGACTCCAGGAACGTCCGCGCACTGCCAGTGACCTCCGCAAGATTCGCGTCGAGCCACTGCGCCATCACCGCTGTCGGCAGCGGATGGAACGCCACTCGCTGGCAGCGACTGCGGATCGTCGGCAACAGCCGATCGACACTCGTCGTGACGAGAATGATGACCGTTCCCGGCGGTGGCTCTTCGAGTGTCTTGAGGAGGACATTCTGTCCTTCCGTTTCAAGTCGCTCTGCCCCATCAATGATGAATACCTTGCCACAGCCCATCACGCTCGATCGATGCACGGGAGCCTCGAAGGACGGTCCGCCTCGCTCGCCGCCACCGATCATGTGCTCACGCAGGATTCCCACGGGGATGTTCGCCTGCTTGCGATCGCGCAGCGTGCGGTCGGCGCTCGTCGAAGCGAGATCCGCGCGGATGATCCGAACGTCGGGATGGGTACCCGCACGAAGGAGTTCGGCTGCGCGTCCCACCCGACGCGGGGTGAGCGCCACCCGATCGGCGTGACTGGCCTCACCATCGACGACGAGCGTGGCGAGCGCCACCGCCATCGTGCACTTTCCCACTCCCTGAGGCCCGTGAAAGATCCACGCATGCGGGAACTGCCCAGATGCGAGCGCTTTCCCAAGCGTCGCCCGTGCCTGCTCGTTGCCAAGAATTGTGTGATCAATCGCCGCGACTCCATGGCGCGAGACGACAGGATCCCCCGCAGCGAGCGGCTCCGACTGCCCGGCCGCAGCTGCGCGCGGGGTCCGCGGCGCCTTCACCACTGGCGCCTTGCGTGTCGTCACTTGGGGACCTCAACGAGCAATGTCCGCTCGGGAGTCGTCTCGGTGGAGCCCGGTCGCGTCAGTCGCCGAAGCTCCTCTCCGTTGACGAGGAGGTTTGGGAACTTCTTCCTCACCGCCTCGACCGCATCGCTGTAGAGCATCGACTGTGGGTTGTACGCATCCTCACCGAACACGCCAATCGTGACGATGCTCATCCCCTTGTCGTCGTCATGGAAGTAGAAAGCCTGCTGCCCCTGCGCGCGAAGCTGTTTCGTAAACGCCTCGGCCTTCTTCCGGATCTCGTCGATCGACACTTCCCCGGATCCAAAGTCGCTCCACACTGCCACCTCCATCGAGTAGAGGCGACGTGCACTCGGATCAGTCTGCCGCGCCTGACGCAAGTCGAGTGGCCCAGGCTTCGCATCGCGCGAGGAAGTCCAACGCGTGAGCAGCGCTCGCGCGAACGGTCGCCCAGTGGAGTCGACGATGCTCTGGACATCCCGGAGCATGGGCTTCGCACCAGGATCCTTCGGCGACTCGAAGCGCCCGACAAGGACGACAGACCCGTTGCTCTTCGTGCGCACGAACGCCTCAGCGAGGACCGGGTACCGCCGGCGAAGTTGCTCGCACGCCGCGATCGCGAGTTGGCGATGGCCCTCCTCTGTAAAACTCATCAACATCACGCTCCAGCGGCGATCATCCGTTGCCGCAGCGTCAGGTGCTGGGGCCGCATCGGCCACATCGGCCGCCTCGACCGGAATCGGAGCCGTCAGCCCACCGCCCTCCCCAACTCGGGGTGCACCCGGGACAGTCCAACTTGGCCCCTTCGCCGCCGGCCCGGACCCTGAGACGGTCGTCCCGGAGGCGTTCGGCGACCCAACCGAGTCGCCTGAACCGATCGCATCGTCTGAGAAGAGAGCGTCAGGGTTGTCCGACCCCCTTGGACCTTGTTTTTTTGTCGAATTCGGGGGGGTCGAGTCGCAACCCGCCACGACCAACGCCACAGTAGTCCAGCGGAGGATGGTTCCTCTATCAATCACCGCGTGTGATCATAACTCGCGTTGGCGACTCGAATTGAATTGTTGAAGTCATCGCGCTGGATCCGACGATAGGTAGATTGGGTTCGCTGAGCCGGACCCATCCTCCACGGACGATGTGCAAGGCGTTGGCTCGCTGCTGAAGAAGGATCTGAAGCAACGGTCGCAGGAGTCTCATCATGTCAGAGTTCGCAAACACCATCCACCCGACCACACCTCCGATGACCGTTGCCGACTGCACCAATGTTCGCAAGATCGCTGGCGAGACTGGCGACCAATCCGATGAGCATGCCCGTCACCTGGCGCACCTGCGCTCGCTGCCGGAAGTTCGCGCCCAGCGCATCGCCTCCCTCAAGAGGATGATCGGCGAGGGGACTTTCGACACCGACGCTCGGCTCGCCGTCGCGCTCGATCGGATGTTCGACGAACTTCGTCACCACTGAATCCCTGGTCGGCGCCGCGCCTAGCGCGTACCCACAGTTGAATTGACCGTCACGCGTCCTCCCGTCGAGGGCGACCATGTGGTCGTCACGCGGGCCGTCGGCGGCGGAGTTGCAGGCACCGGTGGCTTGATCTCGATCTTCATCCGGTACATGCGAAGTGGCGGATCCCATGCCGCTGCGTTCGCCGAGCGGTCGTCGAGGTTCAGTGATGCAACCACCCCTGGACGACCGGAGATCGTCAGTTGCGCTTGAACATGGCCGACACCGCGCGCGGTCTGCCCTTCGCCATCGAGGAACTCGATCCACAACTCGACTCCAGTGAATCCGTCCGCGGAATCCCCCACAAATCTGCTGAGCGAGTGCACACGGAACTCCTGCGGCGAATAGGGGTACGCAGCTCCCGAACCGCTCACGATTTTCGGTGCGGTCTCGCATGCAGCGACGATCACGACGACAACTCCGAGCGCCAACAGCCACCATCTACTCGTCGACGCCATAAGGCTTTCGATGCTACGGGTAGGATCGCATGATGCTGCGAGTTGCCATCACTACGGTCGCCGTACTCGTGCTCTCGTCGTGCGCGCGCCCCTACGCACCGCAGCCCGGAGAGATCGGCGCTGTGCCGATGGTGGACCCCACCGCGCCGCCGCCGACTGCGCCTGAGGCTGCACCGATCGCAGCAGATCCATCTCCCGAACCTGACCCGGCGCCTGTCGCCATTGACCCCGCACCCGCAGCACCAACGGAAGTCGCTGCCGCTCCCGTGGTCGAGCCGGCTGCCGCACCCGCTCCAGAGCCCCCCGCCGCCATCCGCACTCCGCGGTTCGATGTCGAGTTCGCAGGCGACGAGTACCGAGTCTCCATCGATGGTCAACGAGTCGCCACGGAGCATCTCCGGCGCACCGATACCGCGATCGAGGTCATCTCCTCATCCGGCGATGTGCTGCAGACGATTGCCATCCCCCAGCCCAAGGTGCACCCCGCGGCGATGATCGGCGTGCGCTTCGAAGCGCCCGGACGAGCGCTCCTCAAGCAGTTGCCGGGCGTTCCCCTGCACGACTGCGCAATCGTCATTGCCGTCTTGCCAAACGGCCCCGGCCACGCCGCAGGAATCGAGGACTTTGACCTCGTGACCGCCGTCGATGCAGTTCCCAGCGCGAGCCCCGCCGCGATCCGCAAGCGACTTGCGGAACTCACTCCGGGAGACCCCATCGTCCTCACGATTCGGAGGGGCAATTCGACGAAGGACATCTCCGTCGTCTCGGCCCCGTGGAAGCACGTGCCCATCCCGATGGAAGTTCATCCGCTCCCAGTCGCGATCGCCGCGAGCCCCAAGTTGGTGCCAGCTCCGGGGACCCCCAATGCCCCAGCCGACACGACTGTGAAGGGCCGCCCTGCCGCCGCCTCGCAGCCGAGCGCCGCGCCCCGACCCTGACGCGTCACGCCTGCTCGATGCTCGATGCTCGATGGCCCACCCCATGAACAGGTGATTTCGGTGACCGATTCGGGCATCAAAATCACCTGTTGCGGGGGGGACGGGGGACCGCGCCAGAGTGTCACACCGTCTCGATCCGCGAGTACTGGTCGAGGTTCAGGATCGTGACCTCGCCATCGTCGAGCTTCATCTCGAGGCGGTCGAGCCAGAACCGATCGTCCTTCGAATGGGCGAACCACGAACCCGTGGTGGCCTGCCGAAAGCGCTGAACCGTCCCCTCCACGGCGGTGGTCCAAGCCCCGTCAGGGGTGGGCACCTGCTGCGTCACACGGACGCGGCTGCCGGGGTTGATTGGGGGACACTCGAGCATGGCCCGAGTATAGGGATCACACCGCAGCGATCGAAGCCAGCGGTGATGGGCCCGCGACCGCCAGCGTCGCCTGTCGGAGGCTCTCCGCGCTGAACGCCTGCGCCGCGTGGCGATTGACCGCCTCAAACGAGAGGGCATCGACCGCTGCCGCGATCTCGTCGAGCGTGCGCGCACGACGGCGCCGGAAGAGATCTCCCGCAATCGACGATGCGCGGCCGTGCGTGCTCTCCCCGCTCATCACGATGTTGCTCTTGAATCCGATGATGCCGCGGTCGAACTCCTCGGGGGTGAGTCCCGCAGCCATCTTGGCGATTTCTTCCCGGATGCAGGCGAGGGTCGTGGCCGCCTTCTCGTGTGTGCTCCCCGCAAAAACCTGCATGACCCCCCGGTCCCTGCCTGCGGAATAGCCCATTCCCACCGAGTAGCAGAGCCCCCGCTTCTCCCGAACCTCCGTGAAGAGTCGGTTCGACATTCCGCCGCCGCCAAGCGCGCGCACAACGAGCGCGTGACTGAGCCGCGATGCATCGAGTTCCCGTGGCGCATCGAAAGCAAGCGTCATGTTCGTCTGCGCTGAAGCGAGTTGCTCAAACACCTCACCACGAAGAGGCGGCGCCGTCACCGTCGGTTCGACGGACTCCCCTCGCCAGTCGGCAAGTGACGACTCAAGCACCCCCTTGACCCGCGCTGGATCCACCTTCCCGGCGATGGCGAGAATGCTCCCTCCGGGTAGGGCACGCCTCTTCCATGCCGCCTTCAGGCTCTCGGGGGTCAGGGCCGCAAGCCCCGCCTCCGTGCCATTGCCGCTCAAGTTGAAGGGGCTCGGGAGGGCGTGCTCGGCAGCGCGCATCATCACGAAGGACTGTGGGTCATCCTTGAGCGATCGGAGGCTCTGGAGGGCCAGTTCGCGCGACGCGTCGAGCGACTCCTGCTCGATGCGGGGCTCACGCACCATCAGGGACAGGAGTCGAATGGTCTCCTCGAGGGCATCCCCCAGGCAGGCTGCCACCAGCGTGATGTGGTACGGGGAGGCCGAGGTGGCACGCTGGACTCCGAGCCGATCAAGCGCATCGCTGAACTCGTGGCTCGAATACCCCCCGGCCCCTCGCATGATGACGTCATGGAGGACAGTTGCCTCCCCAGCCCCGGCATCGCCGATGGGGTCGCCAGCGGTCCCGGCTGGAATCATCCAGAAGAGTGAGGCAACTTCCGCGCCGGCTCTCGGCTCCACTGCAACCTGCATCCCGGGGATGACATCGATCGTTTCGATCGCGTTCGTCGACGTCATCGCGTTCTCCGGCGATGATCGGCGAACCAGTCGTCGAGGCCGTAAAACCCCGGCTTTTGCCGTGAAATCCAGCGGGCCAGCCGCACAGCACCCTCGGCAAACAACTCTCGATCGACTGCGTGATGGCTCAACGTGAGTTCCTCGTGGGTGAGAGTAAACGTCACAGTGTGATCCCCAATCACATCTCCTTCGCGACGCGACTCGATCGAATCTTGTTCCATTCGATGACTGCTCCCTCGTTCGACCGCGTCGGCGAGGAGCAGTGCCGTGCCTGATGGCCGGTCAACTTTCTTGGTGTGATGCGTCTCGGAGATCGCAACGGTGCACACCTCCCCCAAGAGCGCCGCTGCCTCGACGACCAGCGCGCGCATCACGGCCACCCCGAGCGATGTGTTGGGGGCAACGAGGACTGGAATCGTGGTCGATGCCCTCCGAATCACCTCGAGTGTCGCCTCACTGATCCCTGTCGTGCCAATCAGGAGGGCAGATCGAACCTTCAGGGCCAATTCGGCAGCGTCTCGAGCCCCTTCGTCACGCGAAAAGTCCACTACGACATCGATGGATGGCATCGGAACGTCGCGGTCACCTTGATTGCGACGCGCGACGATGATCACACCGTCACTCGACCGTCGCACGACCTCTTCGATGCGTTGTCCCATCCTCCCCGACGCCCCGTTGAGAAGCATTTTCACCTGACCTACTTGACAGGATGGGGGGTCTTCGTGAATCATGTACTCAAGTCCTGCTCACGAACAGTCGATAACAGTATCGATTGTTCACGAGTGCCGCCTTCGTTACGCAGGCGAACACTCACTCCGACGCACAAGCGTAACCAAAGGAAGCCACACCATGGCAAAGAAGAAGGCCGCGAAGAAGGCTAAGAAGGCTAAGAAGGGTCGCTGAGTCGACTCGATCGAATGATTGTGTACCGAAAGCCGGCACGTTGCCGGCTTTCGGTGTTTTTGGGCCTGATTCATGACGAATCGCTAGTATCGCCCGCCCCATGCCTCACATCATCGCTGAACCTTGCATCGGAACGAAAGACCACTCCTGCGTCGATGTGTGTCCTGTCGACTGCATCCATCCGACGAAGAATGCTGCGGACCATGCCGGCGCACTTCAGCTCTACATCGATCCCGACACGTGCATCGATTGCGGTCTCTGTGTCGACGAGTGTCCGGTGCAGGCGATCTTCCCTAAGGACGATCTGCCAGCTGAATGGCACAAGTACATAGAAATAAATGCCAAGTGGTTCAAGAAAGATGGCTGACCGACCCCGGGGGACCCCGCGACGATCTGTGCCTCAGTCTGGATCGGTGGCGGGCTTGTTGACACCGCTCACCGCATTCGGCTTCTCGACCCAATCCTTGACCTGACCACCCAGATTGAGTTCCGATGGCATGGTCTTGCGATATCCCAACTTACGGACGACCTCCAGCACATCGGTCCAGCTGGGGAATGTCTTGTGATTGACCCTCTTGAAGGCATCGATCGCCATCAGGAAGGTGTACTGCTCCCGCGACATCTCCCCCTCTTCGGCTGACTTGACGAAGTCCGTCAGTCGTCGGCCAGGTCCACGCCGCCGTTCGAGGTTGGTGGGGCTTACGGGTTCGACATCGCGCCGGTCGGTCCCTGTGCGGCGATCGACCACCGACTCGTCTCGCTCTCCATGACTGCCTCCCGCGTGGTGTGGGTCGTGCGGATTCTTGGATGTAGCGTCGGATGTCATGGCGATGCGTCTCCTGTTTGGATCTCAAGCGTACTGTAGGCTCCGCTTCTTCGAGGACGCCGTGGCCATCGCCGAGAGCTCCAACATTGATGAACCGCTCAACTGGGGAGCCGCCTTATCCGGGTGGTTTGTGCCGGGTTTTGGGCAGATTTTGATCGGCCATCGGCGGCGCGGGATCTACGCGATGATCGGTGTGTTCGGACTCTTCGTGGGCGGGCTCTTCCTCGGCGGCATCGACTGCGTCGATCGCAAGGAGGATCCCCTGTGGTTCTACGCGCAGGCGGGGGCAGGTCCGATCGCCTTTGCTGCGGACTTCGCCAACGTCTCACTCCTGAAGACGGGCCGTGTCGGAAAACTTGTGGAGTCGCCGCCACCGTTCATGTCGCGAGGCTCCCCCCCACTCGTGAGCACCTTCAAGAGCGTGACCCCGATGAACGAGATCGGCACCCTCTTCTGCGCGCTCTCCGGACTCATGAATGTCGTCGTGATCCTCGATGCCCTCAAGCGGCGACGCCTCGAGGCGGGAGAGACCGAGCGGTGATCGCCTACCTCCCATTCCTGCAGCCCTGTGGGTTGTTCCACACCCACTGGTGGATCCTGATGGTCCCCCTCGTCTTTGGCATCGCCATTGCCTACCGGGCCACCCACGATGCCACCCTCGCGGGATTCTGGGGGCGGACGGGCCTCTCCACGCTCAAGTCGAGTGCTGCGATGGCGATCCTGGCGCTGCTGATGTACCTGTTCGTGTACGTGGTGCTCCCGGTCCTGCCGGCCAATTGAGCCGCTTGAGGATCGCGAACCACGCGCAAGTGAATCCAAGGAACACCAGCCCTCCCCAAAGAGTGGTGCGAGGGCGAAAGACGCGCACTCCTTCTCCGTCTCGCCCCCGACGGCTCGCCTCCTCGAGCACCGTGACTTCATCGGAGGCTTCGATCGCAGGAGGGAAGATCGCACCCTGGTCCTGCGTGTGGAATCTCCACGCCATCCAGGGGACGGGCCATCCGAGCTCGAGGAGGCCTGTTCGTGGGGCTTCCCGCGAGAGAAACCGCCACCCCCCGGGGCGGAGATCGTCGTACTGGGTCGGCGCATCGCCGATGTCGACGGTGGGCACCGCGAGATCGCGCGTCGACTCCGCAAGGTGCCATCTCAGTCCCCACGTCGAAGCCCCTGTGACCATCCATGTGTGGGTCGTGTCCCGCACGGCCAAGTGACTCCCCTGCGAGACGGCGCGCGAGGTGTCGATGAGTGCCAACACTCCCGTGGTGATCAGTGAAGCGAGACCGAGGGTGAGTGCGAGAAGAATCCGTCTTGCGGGACCGAGGGCTAACTCAACCCTTCCCACGATTGGCCTTTGATGACTTCACGCCGCCGCCGGGCCGCGCCCCCTTGGCGAGTGGTTTCGTCCGCTCGCGGCTGGACTTCTTCTTGCGCCACTCCTCGCCGCGCGAGGGGGGCTTGCTCGTGCGCTTGGGTGCGCGCGCTGGCGACGTGACTCGCTTCTGGGCAGCGCGCCGCGATGGCCGCTGGAACGCCGAGATGTCGGGCAGTGGCTCCTCCCCAATGACCTCGCCCACGAGTGACCCGACCCGTTCCCACTCAAGACGCTCATGAGGATCGACGAAGGTGAGGCTCTCGGCTGCTCCTCCCCCGTGCCCGGCCCGACCGACTCGATGCACGAAGTCCTCGGGCATGAGTGGCACGTCGTAGTTGATGACCCGGCTGATTCGCGTGACATGGAGGCCGCGCGCCGCGACATCGGTCGCCACCAGCACTGCCTTCCTTCCCTGCGCGAACGCTGCCAGCGCCTCGTCTCGGCTTCGCTGGGAGCGGTCGCCATGCAGGAGCGAAACAGTGATGGCGTTGCGCTCGAGCGCTGCCGCAACCCATCCTGCCCGCCGCCTCGTTCGCACATAGACGGCCGTACCGCCGCTTGTTGGCCGCTTGAGCACAGTCAGCAGCAGGGCGACCTTGTCTGCGTCATCAATGGTCATGCGAAAGTTCTTGCCGGACGCCGGTGCGTTGCGTCGACCGATCTCGATGCGTGTGGGTTCGCGCATGAGTGCGACGACGCGCGCCTCGACCGAAGGGGGAAGCGTCGCCGTGACTCCGATGACTTGCCTTGGCTGAGGCACGGCGCCGAGGATCGCCTCCACTTGGGGAAGGAATCCCATGTCGGCCATCCGATCCGCCTCGTCGATGACCACCATGCGGATCCCCGCAAGGCTGAGCGATCCATCATCGAGGAACTCGCGGATCCTGCCGGGGGTCCCCACGAGCACGTCCGGACCAGCGCGGATCGCCTCACGCTGCGGCGCCTCCGGGCTCTTTCCATACACCACCGCCACGCGGAGGAGCGTCGACTTCGTGACGGCCTCAAGGTCCTTGGCAACCTGCTGGGCGAGTTCCCGAGTCGGTGAGATGACGAGGGCACGAAGTCGGTCGTAGGGATCGATGAAGGTGACGCCTCGCGCTCCATGGCGAGACTTGGGCGGCTCATTCAGGAGCCTGGCGAGCACTGGCACGCCGAAGCCGAGTGTCTTGCCGGTTCCCGTCGGCGCGAGTGCGATCACATCTGCACCCAAGAGCGCCGCGGCACGCATCCCCTCCTGCACCGGAGTCGGCGTCGCAAAGCCGAGCTCAGCCAGCGCACGGGCGATGACAGGCGGAAGCGGGCAACCTTGATCTTTCGTGGTCACGGATGCCAAGGGTAGTGCGGCCATATCCTTGGCGCGTGATCTTCGTGATCGTCGGAATTGTCGTGGCGCTCTTGGTGCCGACCCTGTGGGTGGTGGCGACCTACAACTCGTTTGCCCGCCACAGGATTCGGGCGCAGAACAGCCTCTCCCAGATCGATGTGCAACTCAAGCGCCGCTGCGATCTCATCCCCAATCTCGTCGAGGCGGTCAAGGGGTACATGACCCACGAACGCGAGACGCTGCAGGCGGTCATCGAAGCCCGTTCGAGCGCACTCGCGGGGCTCTCGGCGCTGCATGCGACTCCCCACGATGGAGCAGCGATCCGGGCGCTGGCGGGGGCGAGCGGTGCGATCGATCAACTGCTCTCACGGCTCATGGTGTCCATCGAGCGATACCCCGATCTCAAGGCCAGCACCAATGTGCTCGCCCTTCAGGAGGAACTTGTCTCGACCGAGAACAGGATCGCGTTTGCCCGCCAGGCCTACAACGATGCGGTGATGACCTTCAATACGGGAATCGCGGTCTTCCCAGCCAACATGCTCGCGGGCCCCTTCGGCTTCACCTCACTCACGCTGTTTGAAGCGGCCGCAGCTGAGCGTGCGGTGCCGACCGTGAAACTCTGAGTTTCCCAAGACCAAGACATGGCGAGCTTCTTTGACCATCAGGAGCGAGCGCAGTCGCGCACGGGGTGGCTCGTCGTTCTCTTTCTGATGGGTTCGCTCGGCATCACGGTGTGTGTCACCGTCGTGATGGCGATGGTGATCCCAAACTCGATCCCTCTCGCCATCGGAGTGAGTGTCCTCCTGATCGGCGTGCCCTTCCTCTTCAAACTGGCGACGCTCGGCTCGAGTGGCTCGCAGGTCGCGCTCGCGATGGGTGGGCAGTTGGTCTCGCCCGAAACAGGAGACCCGGCGGAACGCAAGGTGCTCAATGTGGTCGAGGAGATGGCGATCGCCAGCGGAATGCCGATTCCGCCGGTCTATGTCCTCGACGAGCCCGGCATCAACGCCTTCGCCGCGGGGACAAGCCCGCAGAACGCAGTCATCGGTGTCTCGCGTGGCTCGATCGAACTCCTGTCGCGCGACGAACTGCAAGGGGTGATGGCCCACGAGTTCAGCCACATCTTCCATGGCGACATGAAGATCAATATGCGGGCGATCGCCGCGATCTTCGGTCTGATGGCGCTCGGGTATGTCGGGTACTACCTCTTGCGCGGTGGGAGCATGGGACGCCGAGGCAAGGGTGGCGGCCAGATTGCACTGGTGGGTCTTGCGTTCCTTGTCTTGGGCGCGATCGGAACGCTCTTCGCACGGCTCATGCAGGCGGCGATCAGTCGTCAGCGAGAGTTTCTCGCCGATGCCAGTGCCGTGCAGTACACGCGCAATCCACAGGGGATCGGTGGGGCGCTCGCCAAGATCGCGCAGCAGGCCGATTGCACCATGCTTCACCCTGAAGCGAGCCAGTTCAACCACATGCTTTTTTCTGAAGGGGTCCGGACGGCGTTCGCGTCGCACCCGCCGCTTCGAGAGCGCATCGATCGAATCAAGGCGATGGCCGGTGGTGTCCTCGTGGAGCCGGCGGCGCCCCCGAGTGGGTCGCGGGTTCCACTTGCGACGATCGGGAGCGTGCCCCACGGCAATCTCGAACGTGCGCACGCGAGTCTCATGGGGCTCGCTCCGGCGCACCTTGAGTCTGCGCATCGCGGGGGAGATTCGTGGGCCGTTGTCTTCGCGGTGGTCCTTGGTCGCGAGCCATCACGAGCCAAGCGGATGATGGAGGTTGTGAATGCGACGGACACGAGGCTCGCAGACAGCATCACAGCCGTCATGTCGGAGCCGCTGCCGACCGGGATCGCCGAACAACTCGCGCTCGTTGATGTCGCGTGTGCGACCTTGGCACGCACGAATTCTCAGACCTACCTCGCGACACGAACGCTGCTTGCCCAAGCCCTCAAGGCTGATGGAAAGATCGATCTCCTTGAGTGGGTTGTCACAGAGATCCTTCGGGCGCGAGTGGAACTCCCCATCGCCGCGCGCGGGGGACGATCCCCCGATCGCTCGCGTCAGCTTCGCGATGTCATCGCCCCCGCGCAGCGAGCCCTCGGCATGATCGCGCTCCTTGGCGCACCGGATGAGGCGACTGCAACGACGAGTCTCGCGGCTGGGCTCGCTCGCGCAGGACTCCCGGGCGTCGCACTGCCACCACCCGCAGAGCGCACGCTCGACTCGATTGTGTCCGACCTGAAGGCGCTTGAGTCGCTGAGACCTGCGGCCGCATCGACACTCCTTGAGAGTGCCGTCGCGTGTGTCTCACACGATCAGGCGACGACCGAGCAGGAATATCTCCTCCTGCGCGCCCTATCTGAACGGTTGGCGGTGCCGCTTCCCCCCGTCTTCGTACAGTAACGCGATGGCCTCCCCCGCCTCATCCTGTGGTGCTTCCTTGCGAGTCATCGCGCTCTGCGTTGTGTGGAACTTCGTCGGCTGCGACAGCGCGCCGCCACAGGTGCCCGAGGCAGACGAACCGACACCG
>CANETX010000039.1 GCA_947441435.1 Planctomycetaceae bacterium | reverse complement strand
GGCATATGGCAAGGCTACCGACGCCCGTGCGAACTATCCTCGTCTCCATGATCCGCCGCGCCGCACTTGTGCTTGTGCTCGTTGCCTCCTCGTCGTGCCGTGACTCGACTCCGGCGCCCAAGCCTCCGACGCCGATCGTGCCGAAGGGTTCGTCGGCGCGTGCGCCGCAGCCGCCGACCACGCCAGTGACGCCGAGTGCGCCAGCGACTCCGCGCGCGTCGGAAGCGGCGAAGGCGATGTCGACCTCGACGAGCGACCCAGCACTCATCGAGATCGCCGGACTGCGCATGCCCAAGCCAGTCTCGTGGACGTGGGAGTCACCATCGGTCCAGTTTCGTGCGCTCCAGTACGCGGTACCCGCGCAGGGCGGTGGCTCAGGCGCGGCCGAACTCATCTTCAGCGTCTTCGCCGCAGGAGACGGCGGACCCATCGACGCGAACGTCCAGCGCTGGGTGAGTCAGTTCCGCGGAGAGGATGGCGGCGGCGCCACCGCGAAGATCGAGGACCGCGCGGTCGCGCAGATACCAGTGAAACTGATCGAACTCTCCGGGAGTTATCAAGGAATGGGGCAGGCAGCGCCACGACCGGGCATGAGCCAGCTCGGCGCGATCCTCCAGCCTCCGGGCAGCACCGTCTTCGTGCGGCTCATTGGGCCGACCGCGACGGTTGAAGGAAACCGCGCGGACTTCATGGCCATGATCGACGCACTCACGCTTGCCCCGTAGCCCATGCGCCTCTGGGGGCTCGCCATCCTCGCCGTCGTGATGTTCGTCGTCGAGTACCTCGCATTCACGGCGTGGCAGGGGTTCATGTTCGCGACGGAACTTCCACTTGGGATCGGCGAGGGGATGGCGTTTGCGTGGACCGAATGCATCCTCGGGTTTCCTACGGCGGGCCCAGTCCCGATCTTGATTGCATTCTGCGTGTTGCTCTCCCTGACGCATGCCGCGTTCCTCTTGGCGACGATGACGCCCGTCGTCGCCGGAAGTGCGGGGCCGTCACGGCAGTGGGTGACGCTCTCGGCTGGCGGCATTGTCGGCGCGATGGGCGGTGTCTGTGTGCTCGCGCTCCTGAGGACGCTCGACCTCTTCGTGTCGGTGCCAGTCATCATGGGGGGAACCGAAAGGATTTTCGTGGCGGCGACCGCGGCGTTCACGGTTTGCTGGGGACTCGCCGCGGCGGTATTCGAGAGAGCCACACGTCACTCGCTGGAGCCAGAACGCGTGGTCGTGCGACTGGTGTTCCTGGCCGTTGCGGTGCTGTGCGCACTGGCGTGCGTCGTTGCGGGCTTGACTTGGTCCATGACAGGATCCGGGTGGGGCGACGCGACCTACCTCCTCGAAGCGTGGGTTGTCGCCGTGGGACTGTGGTGCGGTGGCGCATGGATCCTCAGGAAGCGGACGGCGCGGATGCGTCGCGCACTGGCGAGCGACAGGTGTTGGCGTTGCGGCCACGCGCGCGCACCCGGTGGGGGTTCCGTCTGTCCCGAGTGCGGGTCGACTCACGCGGCGCTGCAGTAGCGCCTCCTGTGCGTTCTACACTCGCGTCATGCGGCTCTGGCCTCTCGCGCTGCTCGCAGTCGGCTCGTTCGTGGTGCAATACGCCGTCGCGATGGTCTCATTGGTCGCGCTTGACGGATTCGGATCGTGGGCGCAATTCGAGGATGACTTGAGGCGCTTGCTCAGGGTGGTCGTGAGTCCCGCGGACGAAGCGAACTGGGCTGTGTTCGTCGGAGCGATGTTCCTGTCGCTCACGCAGGCCGCGTTCCTCGTTCCCACATGTTCTCCGATGGCGTCATCGGGGGTGCCACGGTCACTCAGGTGGACGGTGATCTCTGCGGCGGGGGTGGTCGCCGTGCTCAGCGCGTTGTGGATCGCCGCCGTCATCCAGGTCCTCGACCTGTATACGAACCACCAACTCCCCGGGGGCTATCTGGCGTTTCCCGCTCTCATCGTCGCGCTCGGGGCCAGTTGGTTCTACTGGAGTCGCGTTCTCGCCGCAGCGTCGAAGTCGAGCGACGAGCCTGAACGAGCGATCCTGCGCAGGTTGCTCGGAGCGACGGGGCTGATCGTCGCGGCGACGATTCCCCTCCATGTCATGGCCCGGCGGAAGACCGATTGCTATTGCGTGATGGGCAGCTTCTTGACGCTCGCGTGGGGTATCGCAAGCGGGGTGTGGCTGCTCGGCCCGTGGGCCCTCGGGGGCATGACGCGCCGGATGCGGCGAAGCCTCTCAGGGAGTTTCTGCATGCGCTGCGGGCACGCGCGCGGGTCGATCGCGATCGTGGCGTGCCCCGAGTGCGGTCACAAGTTCAGGGTCGTCAGCCCTTCGTCGCTTCAGCGAACCGCCGATTGACTTCGTTCCAGTTGACGACATCCCAGAATGCCGCGAGATAGTCGGCCCGCTTGTTCTGGTAGTTGAGGTAATAGGCGTGCTCCCACACATCGACACCGAGGAGGGGAATGCCGGGGGAATCCACAAATCCCTTCATCAGCGGATTGTCCTGATTCGGAGTCGATGAGGCTGCGAGCGCGCCGCCGCGCTTCATGACCAGCCACGCCCACCCAGAGCCGAAGCGTTTCATCCCCGCCTCGACGAAGCCCTTCTTGAAGGCATCGAACGATCCGAACGATGCGCCAATCGCGGCGGCGAGGTCGACGCTCGGTGTCCCGCCTTGGCCCTTCGCGGCGAGAATTGGCCAGAAGAAGGAATGGTTCCAGTGGCCCCCTGCGTTGTTGCGAACCACGGCGCGGATCGTCTCGGGGATCGATCCCATCTGCTCGCAGATCTGGTCGAGGGTCCACTCGGCGAATTCAACCTGCCCATCGAGGGCCTTGTTGAGGTTGTCGACATACGCCTGATGGTGCTTGGTCCGATGGATGTTCATCGTCTTCGCATCGATGATCGGCTCGAGGGCGTTCTCGTCGTACGGAAGCGGGGGGAGTGTGAAGGCCATGGGAGGGAGAGGATATCCGCAGCCCACCGATGCGTCGGGCTACTCTCACGACGTGCGGCATCCTTCACGATGGCTCGACGCGGCGGCGAATCGCGCGATGGAGGCGGCGCGCGTGCTGGAAGATCTCGCGCGTTTCGTGGTCGAGGACAGAGACCTCTCCGGGGGGTTCAAGTCGATTCGGCACGAACTCGTGGAGATCGTCGATCGCTTGTGCGGACCCGACCGGGCGGCACACCGCGACGTGGCGGGAGACCTCGGAACGACCATCGAAGGAGCGTGCGAATCGTCGCGCGCGAGTCTCTTTGCGGTCGGCGTTGCCAACGGGTCTCGGTTGACGGAGGCGCTTCGAACTCTCGAAGAGGGAGCGAAGCTCGGCGCGCATCCGGACGATCCGAAGCACGCGAAGGCACTCGAGGGACTTCGCTATCGAGCGTATGACCTCGTGGCGCGACTCTCGACTCGCTTGCGATCGACCCAGTCGCGCCAGTGGAAGGTGTGTCTCCTTCTCACGCGCGCCCTCTGTCGCCGACCCTGGCAGGATGTGCTGCGCTCTGCGATCGAGGGTGGCCTCGATGCCGTGCAAGTCAGAGAGAAGGCGGGGACGACCGCAGAACTCGTCGCCCATGCGCGCGCAGTCGTCGCCACCGCGCAACCCCACGGCGTGAGCGTGATCGTGAATGATCGCGTCGATGTTGCTCTTGCAGCAGGCGCCGATGGAGTGCATCTCGGCATCGATGATCTGGCCATCGCCGACGCCCGCGCGTTGTCGACGCGCCCTCTACTCATTGGCGCCACGGTGCACGATGCAGGCGAAGCGCAACGGGCCATCGAGGTGGGGGCCGACTCCTGCGGCGTGGGAGCGATGTTCGCGACTGCCCTGAAGCCCTCGCAGGTGCCGGCTGGTCCGCAGTGGATGGCAGGCTTCCTCGCCCGTTGGCCGAAGATCCCGCACCTCGCCGTGGGGGGGATCACTCCTGACAAGGTCGCTCATCTTGCCGCCGTCGGATGCCGTGGCGTGGCGGTGTCGACGTGTGTGTGTTCGAGCGACGACCCCGCAGCCATCGTCGCAGCGTTGCGAGAGCGGCTGCCATGAGTGAAGGGGCCGTGAGCAAGGCCTCGCTGGAACTTCTCGGGACCGGCACGAGTTCCGGGGTCCCCGTCATCGGTTGTTCCTGCGACACCTGCCGCTCCGACGATCCGCGGGATCGACGGCTGCGCACCAGCGCCGCGCTGCGCTTCACGGATCCCTCGGGCACCGACCGAGTCTGGCTGCTCGATGTCTCGCCTGACCACCGCGAGCAAGCTCTGCGCTCGGGGATCGTCCGCTGCGATGGCATCCTCATCACCCACTCGCACATGGATCACATCTGGGGACTCGACGAAGTGCGCCGCTACAACGCAATCATGCACGGCTCGATCGAGCTCTTCGCCGATGACGCATCGCTGAACGATCTGCAACGGGTCTACAAGTACATCTTCAAGAAGCCCGAGAACCCCAACCACTCCTTCGTCGCCGAACTTGAGCCGCGCCGGGTCGATGCAGGCGTGGCCGTCACGCGACACGGACTCCGCATCCTCCCGTTCACGCTGCTGCACGGTCGTGTTCCCGTCCTCGGCTGGCGCATCGATGTCGAAGACAGCGGCGACGGCGGGGGACTCTTCCCGATGGCCTACTGCACCGACGTCTCAGGGATTCCGCCCGAGTCTTGGCAGGTGCTCCGCGGCGTGCGCACGCTGGTCCTTGACATGCTGCGCTACCGCGCGCACCCCACGCATTTCACGGTGGATCAGGCCATCAGCGCTGCTGTCGAAATCGGTGCCACGACGACCTGCTTCGTCCACATGACCCACGACATTCGCCATGGGGACCTCGATTCCCGGCTCCCGCCGGGGATGCGACTGGGCTACGACGGGCTGCGCCTTCCGCCCGTGGCGGACAGCGAATCAAGGCGGTAGGATCCCCCCTCCCCATGGCGCAAATCCGTGAAATCAAGAAGCGTATGGTTGCCGTTCGCACCATTCAGCGCATCACCAAGACGATGCAAATGATCGCCACCGCGAAGTTCACCGCGGCGCTGCAGCGGTCGAAGGCGACGCGCCCCTACACCGAACGGATTCGCGCGCTCGTGGCCGAAGTAGCCGCCGCGGCAGGCGATGTCACGAACCCGCTGCTGGGTCATCGCAGTTCAGGTGCATCGGGAGGCAAGACGGGCCATCAACGCGATGTGCTCCTCGTGGTCACGAGCGACCGAGGACTCTGCGGCGCTTACAACGGAAGCGTGCTCCGCACCGCCATGGCCGAGATTCGCAAGCGTCGGGGGACATCCCGCGAGTCCATCCTCGAGACCTCGGGCAAGAAGGCCGCCGCATTCTTCCGATTCCAGCGGATGGAAGTCGCGCACAAGCACACCTTCGGTGACAAGCCCAGTTTCGAGGCAGTCGCCGCCCTCGCCGATCGGTACATGGCTGACTACATCGCGGGCAGGGTCGATGCCGTCTTCGTGACCTATATGAGGTTCATCTCGAACGCGCGGCAGGTCCCCGAAGTGATGCAGCTCCTTCCGCTGGCCCTTCCTGCGGCGGGCGCAGCGGCGGGCCCGGCTCCGGTCTACGAGTTCCGCCCCGATGCCGAGGCGATCCTCAATGATCTTCTTCCGCGCTCGGTCCGCGTCTCCCTCTTTCAGGCGATGAACGACGCGGTGGTCAGCGAGAATGTGATGCGCATGGTGGCGATGAAGGCCGCGACGGACAACGCCGGCGGTCTCGGACGAACGCTCAAGCGCAATTACAACAGGGCCCGGCAGGCGCGCATCACGACGGAACTCACCGAGATCATCTCGGGCGCGGCCGCTCTCGAATAGTCAAGTCACTGGCTTGTCGGGAAGTTCTGGCGCGTTCGCGGGAACCCCGGTCTGCACTTCGTTCCCCGCCTTCTTCCAGGCCTTCAGTCCACCCTCGAGCGTGTAGACCTCCTTGAACCGAAGTTCCAGGAGCCGCTTGCTCGCGGCCCGGCCGATCACGTCGTCGTAGTCGGTGTCGTAGACGACGAGAATCTCGTAGGGTTCGAGCACTGCGCGAGCCTCGAGCGTCATGTCCGGGAACGGCAGGCTGATCGCGCCAGCCACATGCTCTTTCGCATATTCCTCGCGAGTGCGCGGGTCGACAAAGGCCGAGGTCTTCGCCGACTGAAACGCCCCCGGCGGCTTGTTGAGTTTCGCGACGGCCTCATAGGGATCGAGATAAACGAGATCCCGATCGGTCGTGCGCATCTCGCACGCGCCGACTGCGAGGACGGCCAAAGCCGTCGCGCCGAACTTCAAGGACGCGCAGCGGTATCGTGACATCATGGTTGTGACGAGCATCGAGTGGATCCGACGGGGAGTGTACGGATGGGTGATCGCCTCGGCAGCAGCTGCGCAGTCTCCGACACCCGCACCAACACCCGCGGCCGCTGCTCCGGCGACTGCCGCGCTCGCCTCGACACTCGTAAAGGAAGCGGACGGTTCCCTTGCCATCGCGGTCCGCTTCACGATCAGTCCGCACTGGCACATCTACTGGTCGAACCCCGGCGACAGCGGTGGGCCGACACGCGTCAGCGTCACGCTTCCCAAGGGGTGGGCAGCTGGCCCGATAAACTTCCCGCGACCGAAGATTCTCGGCACCGCCGAGGATCGCTCCTACGGATACGCGACAAGCGTCGAGTTTCGCGTACCCATCACCAGCCACCCGACGCCGCTGCCGCCGTCGGTCGATGTCGGTGCGAGCGTCGATTGGCTCGTCTGCAAGGAATCGTGTCTTCTCGGGCATGCGGATTTGAAGGGCACTCTCGATACCGCGCCGTCGACCGCGACGACTTCGGGAACGACTCCACCGATGCCGACACCACTTCCGGTCGCATGGAAGGTGGAGGTTGAGGGGACCGGGGATGAACGAGTCCTTGAAGTCAGCGCGACCGCACCTCTCCCTGCTGGAGCGACATGGCTTTTCATTCCCGACGACTGCCCAGGGATCGCCTTCTCCGGAGGGACCGGGCCCTTCGCTCCACAGTCGCCTGCGGGATCGAACTCGATCACCTGGCGGATACCATTTGAGATTCAACCGGAGAACATTGTCGGTGGAGTCGCCAAGGTCCGAGGGCTCGTGCTCGCGGGAACAGAGGACTCCGAACCGTGCCACCAGATCGATCAGACTCTCAAGAACATCACGAAGGCGCCCGCCAAGGGTGCCAACTGAACTCACACAGGAACTTCACCATGCGCACCAAGAACTCACTGCTCGCCGCTTCATTCGTCGCCGTTGCTGCACTCCTCGTCGGAGCGGCTCAGGACTCCGCACCCCCGACCATCCCGACCACTCCCGACGGCGGCGGAAAGTTCGCCGGACGCCAGCGGCGGGGGGATCATCCGGGCCGCCAGGGCAAGGAGAAGGGTGTCGAGGTCGGCAAGGTTGCCCCCGCATTCACTCTCACCGGAGTCGATGGCAAGACCTACACACTCGCGGACTTCAAGGGAAAGACAGTCATCCTCGAGTGGTTCAGCCCGTACTGCCCGGTCAGCGCAGGCGGCGACAATTCCTACTGGGGGACAGGCAACGCGAGCAAGGTCGTGACGGCAGTGAAGGCGGCCGATCCTGACGCGGTCTACCTGACCATCAATTCAAACAAGGATGACCTCGACGGCAAGTCGACGGCGCAAAATGGCGCGGACTCGACGGCGGCCATCACCAAGGCAGGGCAGTCGGTCCCGGTGCTCCTCGACGCGGCTGGGACGGTCGGCCACGCCTACGGTGCCCGGACCACCCCGCATGTGTTCATTGTCGATGCCAAGGGCAACATCGCCTACATCGGCGCACCCATGAGCGACGATGGCAAGACCGATCACATCACGAACGCAGTCACCGCCCTGAAGGCTGGCAAGCCGGTCGAGCCCTCGACGACGAAGAACAAGGGATGCGGGATCAAGTACGCCCCACCGTCCGCGAAGTCCGAGACCCCGCCCGCGCCGACTACCTGAGCCATCTCGCTACGACGCGAGATTGACCGGCATGATCACGTAGAGGAATTCGGCGCCGATCCGGATGACGCCGGGGCGGTTGGGTGCCTTCAGTTCGAAGGTCACTTCGGTCGTGTCCGCAATTCGCAGGACATCGGTGATGAATCCAGGGTTGAAGCCGATCTCGACCGTTTCGCCTTCCCAGGAGAGTGCCGGAAGGTGGATCTCGGCATCGCCCATCTCGGCGGCGCGCGAAGAGATCACCACGCCGGTGGGTCCAAATGCCATCCGCACCCCGCGGCTCTCCTCATTTGTGAGGAGCGCAGCGCGCTTGACCGCCGCGGCCAATTCTGAGGTGTCGAATGTGCCTCGTCGGTCGTGGTCCTTGGGGAGCACGTCGTCGAACGGGGGGAAACTGCCTTCGATCAGCGCGGAAACCAGCGTGGCGCTCTCGCCGACGGTGAACGAGATCCTCGTCCGGTCGCGGGCGACGCGCACGGCGGCCTCGGGGTCATCGAGCAGGCGATTCAGGACATTGAGCGCCTTCGTCGGGATGATGCAGGTGGCATCGCCGTCGGCGGGTCCCGAGCACTCCCCACGCACGAGCGCGAGTCGGCGGCCATCGGTGGCGACCATCCGCAGTTTCCGTCCCTTGCGTTCGAGGAGCACGCCGTTGAACGCGTACCGCGTGTTGTCCGCGGCGGTCGAGAAGACGGTGCGCGCGATCATCCGGCGCAGCACTCCAGCGCTGACCTCAAATTCGGTAGGGAGTTCGGCACCCTCTCGGTCGCCGGGGTACTCCTTGGGGTCGTAGCCGAAGATCCGGAACTTGGCATCTTCCCCCTTGACGCACGCGACGTGCTTCTCGAGTTCGATGGAGAGCGTGCTGTCATCGCAGGAGCGCACGATCTGCGCAAACTTGTCTGCGGGGATGAGTGCCTCGCCGTCGGTGTGCACCTGCACGCTTGGAAGAGTGAGCGCCAGACGGATGTCCTGATCGGTGGCCTCGACGCGCAAGGTGCCGTCGGTGGCGGTCAACTTGACGCACACGAGGACCGGAACGGTGGTCCGGCTCATCACGACGCTGCTCGCCAGCGTCAGCGCATCGACGAGCGCGGTGCGATCACAGACAATTTTCATCGACTCGGTTGCAGTAGTTGCCATGGTGCCTCGCACCTGAATATACCCGTCGATCTTCAGGCCTATGATTCTTCCGTGCTGCACGCTGCCGTCCGCTGGATCCGAATCGTCTACCCGGTGGTCGTGTTCTGCGTCTACGTGATGGCCTTTTTCGTGGCGTTCGCCATGGTCTTCATGCTTCCCATCGGCGCGCTCGGAGTTGTGTTTGTCTCGCTCATGTCGCTGGTTCCCGTCGTGATCGTCTGGGCGCTGATCCGCCTAGTGGAGCGGTCGATGGCCATCCGGATGCTGCGTCGCGGCGTCTGCCCCGTGTGCCACGAGCAGTTCGCGACCTCCGTGAACGACTTGGGAGATGTGGCTTTCACCTGCGCCGGATGCGGCGCGAGATTCACCGCCAAGGGAGAGGACATTCTCCTCCCGGACCCCTCACCGACCTGAGCGGGATCTCAGGAAGGCGCCGCCGGATTGGCAGAGGCCGCCGCCCTCGCCGCGGCCACGGCGCTCGACGCATGGGCGATCAGGTCGGTCACGACGTGCGCGAGATCCGCGCGGCCGGTGTAAATCGTCACTTCCCCGCGGGGCATGATTTCGACGAGGATCGGACTGCCGGTCGTCGCGATTGCGATCCCGTGCGTGGCGTCAGTCCCGGAGGTGAGCACACACCCCACAAGATCACGCAGGGTGTGGAAGTCGGCAGGGAGGAACTGGAGCGGATCGCGCGTGTTCAGTTCGATCGTTGCTTCGCTGTCCGTGCTCCGCCACTTCTCATTGCTCGCCATCCCTTCTGCGACCGCGTCGAAGAGTTGACGCCAATGGCCGACGGGCACGACATACGCGGCGGTGAGATGGAGCTTGTGGATGATCGCTTCGACGACCGAGGGAAGCACAGAGCGGTCAACGCGAGGCATGTCCTCGGGGAGGCGGTTCGCGTCGGGGTGATCGGTCGAGGCAATGTCGATGCAGGCGGACTGCGGTCCCTCCACCAGCGCCAGCCGCAACTCCGATTCCGTCCGGCTCGCCTCTTCCACGCCCACAGCGCGCAGTAACCGCCACGCTTCCTCGAACTGTACGAATTCCACGAGTGCTGGTCTCCGGGATCAGACTACCCGAGGAAAGCCGCAATCGCAGTACCCTGCCCGAATGCGCACGATCCTCTTCATCTGCACAGGGAACACCTGCCGTTCCCCGATGGCAGAGGCGATCGGGCGTCACATTCTCGAGGCGGGGGGCGTCGAGGCGGTGTCGGAGCGGGTGTTCGTGGCGTCAGCGGGGGTGGCTGCCACAGATGGCCTTCCGGTCTCGACGGAAGCGATCGAGGCCTTGAAGCGACTCGGAATCCACCACGACGGGCGCAGCAAGAGGCTGACTGCGGCGATGATCCAGAAAGCGGACTTGGTGCTCGGGATGACTGCGGGGCATGTCGCCTCCGCCCGAGCTCTGGTGGCGGGGGAGCCGGATCAAGTGGCCAAGATCCGCCCCATGGCGGATCGAGTGGACATTGAGGACCCGATTGGTCTTGGCCGCGAGGCCTACGATCGATTGGCGAAACGACTGATGGAGCTGATGCCGATGCGAATCTCGGAGATGCTGAGGCCCTCATGAGAGTGGCCATCGGAGCCGATCATCGAGGTGCCGCCATCGCGCAGGCGGTGGAACAGCAGTTGCGGCTCGATGGTCACGAAGTAGATCTCCTCGGCGATCGCACTGGTGGGGCGAGCGACTATCCCGACAGCGCATGGATCGTCTCACAAGCGGTCGTTGCAGGAAATGCGGATCGCGGCGTCCTCATTTGCGGGACGGGCATCGGCATGGCCATCGCGGCCAACAAAGTTGATGGCATCCGCGCGGCGCTGGCGCTCGATGAACTGAGTGCGCAACTCTCGCGCAGCCACAATGACGCCAATGTTCTGTGTCTCTCGGCTGACCTTCTCGGGCAGACGCTCGTTCGCAGGATCGTTGAGGTGTGGATGCGGTCGGGTTACGACGGGGGGCGGCACGCGCGCCGACTCGCCAAGATCAAGCGGATCGAGCGAGGAGAGGATCCCAAGGGCTGACGGTGCCGGGGGGGCTCAGCGGCGTCGCGATGTGGTGGCTCTGCCATGCGTGCGGGCCGCGACGAGTTCGACGAGCAGTCTGACTCCGTAGCCCGTAGGTCCCGCTCCGGTGAGGTCGTTGGCTCCCTCCGAGACGGCCATCGCAGCGATGTCGAGATGAGCCCAGGGGACCTTCGGGTCGACGAAGTACGAGAGGAAGGCTGCTCCCTGAATGGGGTGGGCGGTCCTCAAGGGGTTGCTGTTGATGATGTCAGCGTGTTGGCTGCGCATGAACTCTCGGTGAGGATCCCACAGCGGAAGCCGCCATACGCGTTCTCCTGTCGCGGCTGACGCAGCTTCGAGGGTTCCTGCAAGATCCGCGTTCTCGCAGAAATACCCCGCGCAGAAGTGACCGAGCGCGACACCGACCCCGCCGGTCAACGTGGCGATGTCGACGATGGCGGTCGGCTTGAGCGTGGTGCAGGCGTAACTCAGCGCATCGGCGAGGACGAGCCGCCCCTCGGCGTCGGTATTGGTGACTTCGACGGTGATGCCGTTGTTCATCGTGATGATGTCATCGGGCCGGTAGGAACTCTCCGACACCATGTTCTCGGCAACGGCGAGCACACCGGTCACCCGGATGGGCACCTTGAGCGCGGCGATCGTGCGCATCGCCCCCAACACGGCCGCCCCTCCGCACTTGTCGTACTTCATTCCCTTCATCCCGTTGTTCACCTTGAGCGAGTAGCCGCCGGTGTCGTAGGTAATCGTCTTTCCAACCAGGACCACATGCTCGGCGGCCGCGACTCTGCTGCGCCCGCGCGGCGACCACTCCATCACCACGAGACAGGGCTTGATGGCGGATCCCTTCCCGACGGCGATGAGCCCGCCCATTCCGAGCTTCTCGGCCTGACGATGGTCGAGGACTCGGACCTTCAAGCCGTGAGACCGTCCGATGCGCCGCGCTTCGGCGGCGATCCAACTGGGATGCGCGACATTGGGCGGCGTGGCAGCGATGTGCCGGGCATGATTGACTCCGTCACCGATGGCGAGTCCCCGCGCGAATCCCTCGCGTGCGGCACGGTCGGCGATGTGGACCTTCAGTTCGGCGAGTCGCGGCTTGCGCTGCGACGCGCTCCCATCCAGTGTGTCGAACCGCCATGTGCCGAGCAGCAGCCCCTCCGCGAGCGCCGCTCCGAGCGAGTGGCGCTGGTGTGAGTCGCGATCCCATGAGTGCGTGCCTTCGATGGTCGCGCCGGAAGCTCCCATCTTCACGAGGGCGCGGCCAAGTTGCGCCGCAACGACTCGGAGCCGCGCTGGATCAAACGTCGCCGCAGTTCCCAGACAGACGGCGAGACTTGACTGGTCGAGGGCGAGGGTCGCGCCGGGTTCCGTGGGGAGGCGAACACCGCGCATGGCGCGATGGAGGGTCCCCGCATCGGGGTTGGACCCTCCCCTGGGAATGGCGGCAGAGGCGGGCGGAGCGAAGAACGGCACGACCCGAAGGGGGAGCGCCTTCAACGAGAGTGAGATGCGTCGATACATGGGAGTCGCATCCTAAGGAATATGCTTGGGAGATGCGGTCGCAGCGAGTCATCATCGTCGGAGGCGGGCACGCCGGACTCGAGGCGGCATGGGCTGCTTCGAGTGTCCTTGCATCGGCAGGCGCGGCCGACGCTTCGGTGACGCTTGTGACGATGGATGCCGGGAAGATTGGGGCGATGAGCTGCAATCCCGCCATCGGCGGCCTCGCGAAGGGACAGATGGTCCGCGAGATCGACGCGCTCGGGGGGCTCATGGGGCGAGTGGCAGATGCCACGGGCATCCAGTTCCGAGTGCTCAACGCGAGCAAGGGTGCAGCGGTGCGCGGGCCGAGGGCTCAGTGCGATCGTCACCACTATCAGGCAGAGACGCAGCGGCTGCTCGCCACGCGCGCAGCGGCAGCCGTTCCCATCAATGTCATCGAGGGACTGGTCGAGCGCATCGAAACGCAGTCGGGCGAATTCATCGGTGTGTGGCTCGCGGCTGGGGCACGTGTTGTCACCGTTGATCTTGCCGCGGACGAAGCGAATGAACGAGCAGTTGCGGCCATGTTGCGCGGCGAGCGTGGAGAGACTGTCGCGGCCCACATGCCGCTGGGCAATGGAGCCCGCCGTGATGTGCTCGCTGCAGGGGACGGCGGCGCGACCCTTCTGCGGGGCGGGGCCTGTGTGCTGACAACCGGGACCTTCATGCGGGCCTTGATGCACACGGGAGAGACGCGGTCGCCCGGTGGGCGAGTCGGCGAGGGAAGTGCCGTGGGGATTTCCGGTGCATTGACGGCGCTGGGGTTCGAACTTGGGCGACTCAAGACGGGCACGCCTCCGAGGCTCGTGCGCGACAGCATCGACTGGGAGTCGTTGACGCCGCAGTGGGGAGACGCTTCACCCATGCCATTCAGCGCGCTCACTCCGACCTCAGAGGACGGCGCCATGACGCTGCGGTTCCCGCAAGTTGAGTGCCGCGAGACCGCGACGAGTGGAGCGATTCACGCACTTGTCCGCGACAACCTCCACCGTGCGCCGATGTACGCCGGTGCGATGGAGGCGGAGACGGGACCGCGCTACTGCCCGAGCCTCGAAGACAAGGTTGTGCGCTTCGCCGAGCGCGAGAGCCACCATGTGTTCCTCGAGCCCGAGTCGCTCGCCACCGACGACATCTACTGCAACGGAATATCGACGAGCCTTCCGGCCGAGGTGCAGGCGGCGATCATCCGTGGAATGCCCGGCTGCGAGCGAGCGGTCGCGCGCCGCTGGGGCTACGCGGTCGAGTACGACATGGTCTGGCCACACCAGATCGACTCGACCGCGGAGTCGAAACTCGTTCGTGGATTCTTCCTCGCGGGGCAGATCAATGGCACGAGCGGCTACGAGGAGGCCGCGGCGCAGGGACTCATCGCAGGTCTCAACGCGGCGCGATGTGCGCTCGGAGAACAACAGGTGCGGCTCGGTCGCGAGGAGGCCTATCTCGGCGTGCTGATGGACGATCTCGTCACGCGGCAGCCGCGCGAACCCTACCGAATGTTCACGAGCCGCGCGGAGCACCGACTGCTGCTGCGCTGCGACAACGCAGAGGATCGGCTCACGTCCCTCGGAGTCTCCCTCGGTCTTGTCGACGCCGCGCGTGCCGCGCGCGTCGAGAGCCATGCCGCCGACTTGGGCGCTCTCCGCCAGACGCTTGCGCGCACCGTGGCACCCACGCGATTCGGCTCGGGCAAGCGACTCGAGGATGTCGCGCGACGACCCGAGATCACTGCCGACGACATGGATCGGATCCTCTCGGAGTCCCCGCATCCGACACCAGCGCGATCGACGCCAAGAGGGATGAACGCCCTCCTTGAGCGGGCCATCACCGACATTCGGTATGAGGCGTATCTCCCGAGGCAGCGCACGGAACTGCGCCGTGCACACGAAGCGGAGTCTGTCGCAATTCCGCGGGATCTTGATCTGCGGGAGATCTCGGGACTCTGCGCGGAGGCGTCGGATGTGCTCTCGCGCATGCGTCCAGCGACGCTCGGTCAGGCCTCGCGGCTCGCGGGAGTCTCCCCCTCGGACATCTCGATCCTTGAGGTCACGCTGCGGAGACGGCGGGGGAGCAGTCGTTCAAGTTGACTTGCTAGACTTCGGCGCGGTTCGGGGACGAACCGCTCTCAAGCGCCGCTGTAGCTCAATGGTAGAGCACATGATTTGTAATCTTGAGGTTGTCGGTTCAAGTCCGATCAGCGGCTCTCGGCCCCTCGAGTCCTCTGGAGTGGAACGGTCTCCCCAATGACGCTGCGCCTGAAACTCCAACTCGCGGCCGCTGCCATCGCGATTCTCTCGATGGC
>CANETX010000038.1 GCA_947441435.1 Planctomycetaceae bacterium | reverse complement strand
CTCGACGAGACGCGCAACGCCAAGGGGACGGCCCCTCTCCGTCCCGCCTATCTCGTCACGATGAGTGGGTGCCTCCCGTCGGCCGAGGCCGTGCAGACTCTGGCCGGAAGCCTCCGCAAGACTCCCCCGTTCGTCGGCGTGTCCGTCGTCGAGCAGCGATCGGCGCCGAAGGCTGGCGGAGGACTCGATCAGCACTTCGTCCTGCGCCTCAAGGTCAATCCATCGACGGTCGTCGCCGATGAAGTGGCCAACGCCCAACGAGCCCCATCGACGCCGTCGAGAGGAGTGACCCAGTGAACATGAAGGCATACTGGAGTTGGGCGATCGCGCCAACGGCCTGCGCCCTTGCCATCACGGCCTTGGTCGCCGTCCCCAACTGGTCCAAGTCCAGGCAGATGCGGACCGACAGCAAGGATCTCGCTCGCGCCACCGATCAATACCTCGTCCAGCGCGACGAGCATGAGCGCCTGCAGGTCGAACTTCGCACGCTGCGGGAGGAACTCGCCGCACGCGGACACTCGGCGTGGACGGACACCGCGGACAGCACGCTCGTCACGCGCCTCACCCGCCCCATCGACGGCACGGACGTGGTCGATCAGTCCATCCGGATCGGCGATCGCGAACCGATGTCGTCGCCCCCCGCCGGAGTGCGCCTCGATCGCCGACAGATCGACATGCAAATGACCGGTTCGTTCGACGCGATCTTCGCTGCGCTCGGCACAGCCGAACGCGAGCAGGGCCTCTGCCGGGTCCGCTCGATGGAGTTGCGCCAGTCGGGCGAACATGTGCAGGCGACCGTTGCGATCGACGAGTACTTCCACGGCTCCGAGGAGCACCATCCATGAGTGCTGGAAATAGTTGGGCCGGACTCGCGGCGCGTCTGGGAACCTCACCCAAGCAATTGGCGCTCTTGCTGCTCTCCGCAGCGGCTGCGATCGGAATCTTCGGCGCGAAGATCCTCATGACTCCCAAGTCCGCCGAGGCCGCGGCACCGACACCCGCTCCCTCGACAACCCCCGCCCCCGCGGCAGGCGCCCCCTCGGCCACTCCGACTCCCGGCGAATTCCTCGGGCCGATGCCCAGATGGAATCTCGCCAAGAAGCCGACGCGCAGCCCGTTCGCGACGCCGGTCGACTTCCGAGCGGCCTCCGGCACGTCGGGCGCCGCGCTCGCGAACTCGACTGCCATCAATGCGGGGCTCACGCTGCAGGCGACTCTCGATGGCCGCTACGCAGTGGTGGATGGAAAGACGCTCACCGTCGGGCAGTCCTACGTCGACGACAAGACCGGCCAGCGATTTCAACTGACATCGGTCGGGCATCGCACCGTAACCTTCTCGTGCGGAACGCAGGTCTCCGACCTGTCGATCGACATCCCACTCTCCAAGGAGCCCCGTTGATCGAGAGCACTCGCCCCCCGACCGCGTCGCTCGGCCAGGTGCTCGTCGACTCGCAGCTCGTCACTCCGGAGCAGCTCCGGGACGCGCTCGGCATCCAGTCTGCCACATCGCAGCGGAAGATGCTCGGCGAGATCCTCGTCGAAAACGGCTTCGTGACCCAGGAGCAACTCCTCCGCGCGCTTGCTCAGGCGAAGGGGCTTGATTTCATCGAGGACCCCTGCGCCGACGCGGATGTCGCCGTGCGTGCTCTCGTCCCCGAGGGGATCCGCAATGAACATCTCGTCCTCCCGGTGTCACTGACCGATGGCACACTCCTCGTGTGCACCGCGAATCCCGACGACTTCGTCGTCAACGAGTACCTCGCGAGGATCACGGGCTTCCGCATCCGTGTGGCTGTCAGCACGCAGGAGCGGATCGAAGCAGCCTTTGCCATCCCGATGCCCGAGATCGAAACGGTCGCCGAGCGCAACGGAGCGCAGACCGAGACGCTCGTCGCGGAGATCCTCGGAGACCTTGACGATGCCGTTGGCGATGTCGTCGAGACGCAGTCCGCCGAGATGGCAGAGGGCTCCGAAGAGGCCTCCAGCGGCCCCGTCGTGCGTCTCGTCAACCACATCATCGCCTCGGCTGTCTCTGAAGGGGCCTCCGACATCCACATCGAGCCCGACGACGGCAATCTCCGCGTCCGGCTGCGCGTCGATGGAATCCTCCATGTCCGGGTGAAGCCCCCCTACCGCATGCACTCCGCGATCGCGAGCCGCATCAAGATCATGGCGAAGCTCGACATCTCCGAGCGCCGCGTTCCGCAGGACGGCGAAATCAGCGTCCGCGTGAGCGGCAAGCCGATCGACCTTCGCGTCTCGACTCTGCCGGGCAAGTTCGGCGAGAAGGTGGTCATGCGCGTCATCGACGTCTCCGGTTCGCGCCTTCCGCTGGACAAGCTCGGCTTCCGTGAGTCGACCTCCTCGCTGTTCCGTCGGGTGATCGACGAACCCCATGGTGTCGTCCTCGTCACCGGTCCGACCGGGAGCGGCAAGTCGACGACCCTCTACTCCGTCCTTGCGGGTTTCGACACGGACGGACTCAACGTCTCGACCGTCGAGGATCCCGTGGAGAGCAATCTTCCCGGAGTCCACCAGACACAAACCAATGTGAAAGCGGGACTCACCTTCTCTGGGGCGCTCCGCTCGCTGCTGCGCCAGGATCCCGATGTCATCATGGTTGGCGAGATCCGCGACACAGAAACCGCACAGACTGCGGTGCAGGCCGCGCTCACCGGCCACATGGTCCTCTCGACGCTGCACACGAATGATGCCCCGAGCGCCGTCACACGCCTCGTCAACCTCGGCGTGGAGCCCTTCCTTGTCGCGGCCAGCCTGCGCGGCGTCCTCGCGCAACGGCTCGTCCGGCGCAACTGCTCACAGTGCCGCACCCGCTACATCCCCGATGCGGCGGAACGCCTAAGCATGGGCAAATACGCCGAGCAGGTCACGGAACTGGTCAAGGGGATCGGTTGCCGCCGGTGCCACGAGCGTGGATTTGCCGGTCGCGTCGGCCTGTACGAACTTTTCGCCCCAGACGCGCAGATTCTTGATGCGATCACAGCAAACAAGGACTTGAACGTGATCCGGCATTTGCTTTCCTCCAAGGGATTTGAAACATTGTGGGATGACGGCATGCACAAGGTGCTCGCCGGACTGACAACCCCTGAGGAGGTGCATGGTGCCTGCCGTTGCTGAATTGCCGACAACCCATCGCTACGAGTGGCGCGCACGACGCGCCGACGGTTCCCAGCACCGCGGTGTCATGGAGGCGGACAGCCACGGCGAAGTCGTGCGCGAACTTCGCCGACAGAGCCTCGCGGTCGTCTCGATCGAACTGACTGACCTCGACGCGTCGCTCGAAGTGCGCGCCACCCCGGGTGATCGCGGACTGAGTGCGAAGTTCAACCGCGACGAGGTGCTCGCCCTGTGCACGCAACTCTCCGTGATGATGAAGACGGGAGTCTCGCTCGTCGAGGGGCTCGACACCTACGCCGCACAAACGAAGTCGAAGGAAGCCGCGGCGGTGATCCGCCGCATCAAGGACGATGTGTGCGAAGGAGAGGATCTCTCTTCCGCCATGATGAAGTGGCCGCGGGTCTTCCCGCCGGTCATGATCTCGCTCCTCAAGGCAGCCGAAGCCACCGGCATGATGGATCAGATGCTCGCTCGCATCTCCAAGGACCTCGCGAAGCAGCGCAAGTTCACCAAGCAGGTCAAGGGTGCGATGGCCTATCCAGGCATCATGCTCTTCGTCGCCTTCGTGGCGGTGACGGTCATCATGACCTTCGTGCTCCCCAAGTTCAAGCCGCTCTTCACAGCGCAGGGCGACAACTTGCCGACGATCACGAAGGGTCTCATGATCCTGGCCGACAGCCTGCATGCCCACTGGGCGATCTGGCTGTCGTCCCTCCTGACCTCGGTGATCGGCCTCGTCATCTGGGCGCAATCGGCGACGGGTCGCCGCACCCTCGACTGGCTGCGGCTGAACACCCCCATCGTCAAGAACATGTTCAAGCAGCTCTACGTCGTCCGTTTCGCGGGGACGATGGGCACGCTGCTCGCTGCGGGCGTCAGCCTGCTCGAGGTCATCAAGATCCTGCGCAGCGTCACCGGCAATTCGCTCTACTCGGGCCTCTGGGATGAACTCGAGGAGCGAGTCAATCGAGGACAGGACATGTCGGCGGCGTTCCTCAAGTCGGACCTCGTCCCCCGGCCCGTCTCCGCGATGATCAATGCGGGAGAGCGCAGCGGACGCCTCTGCGAGACGCTCGACCACGCGGCGGCCTTCGCGGAGGATGAACTCGACTCGGCAATCAAGGCCTCGACGAGCCTCATCGAACCGATCATGATTCTTGGAATGGGAGTAGTCGTTGGCGGGATCGCAGCGGCAATGCTGCTGCCGATCTTCGGACTGAGCAAATCCATCCACACCTGACTCCGAGTGGGTCTTCGGAGCCGTGCTTCGCGTTCGCGCGGAAGTGGCGGAGTCAGGGATGGGTGGGCACTGAAGCGGGTACGAGGCGCACGGCAACTTTCAGCGGTGCCGTGCGCCCCCCCCGCGGGGCTGCGGCAACCACGACCGTCTCGCGCCGGAAACCATCCTTGGTGATCACCACGGTCGCTCCAGTGCTCGACTGAGTCCACACGACGAACGCACGGCACGGGGTCACGCCGAGGGCTCGCCCGTCGATGGTCACCTGCGCACCGGCCGGTTCGCTCTCGACGGTGATCGATTCTTCGTATGAGGAAGGAGCCGTGCGACCCCCGCCGCTTGCGCCACCACCGAAGCGCGCCTGCGTCGACTGCCACCACACAAACACCTGCTCAGGCGTCAACGTGCCCGTCGCCACCAGCGCGACAGCGGCCACGAGGACCAGCGAGAACACCGGAACGAGCCATCCGCTCGACCGTCGAATCGACGTCGTCTCGATTCCTCGGTGAGAGTGCGACGACGCGCTCGCGCCCACGAATCCAGCCTTCGCTCGGCGCTCGGATCTCTCGGCAGAGCCATCGGGGCCGAGTTCGATGGCACTGTCCCCACGCAGCCACCCACCGAGCGCATCCGACACCGCCGTCGCATCGGAGAATCTCGATTCGCGGCTGCGGGCGAGGCACTGCGCGACGATCGACGCCAGCGCCGGGTCGCACTCGGGAAGGACATTGCGAATGTCTTGCGCCTCCTCGGAGCAAACCATTCGCGCCGCTTCAACGACAGGAAGCGTCCGCACATCGTGGGGGAACGTCCCCGAGAGCAACTCGTACAGGATCACGCCGACCGCGTACACATCCGCCCGCTGATCCACTTTGCGCGGATCCCCCTCGAACTGCTCGGGGCTCATGTACTGCATCGTGCCAACGAGTTGCCCGGTCTGGGTCCGCACGGCGGCCAATCCGCTGTCGTCCCCCACGCAGCGGGCGACACCGAAGTCGATGATCTTGACCTCCCCACCTCTGTTGACGAGCACGTTCGCTGGCTTGAGGTCGCGGTGGACGATCCCGAGCCTGTGCGCGTACCCGATGGCATCGGTGATCTGCGCCACGAGGCTGACCCGGTCGCGCAGTGCGAGATTCCGCTGCTCGCACCACTGCCCGAGGGCCACTGCATCCGCGATGAACTCCATCGCGAACCACGGCACCGCTCCTTCGCCGTCGTCGTACATCCCGCTGGCGTGGAATGACGCGATCGAGGGATGACGCAACTTTTGCATCACGTCGGCCTCCCGCTGGAACCGCTGCAGCGCGATCGACCCGGTCAGGCCGCGCGAGAGGACCTTGAGTGCCACCTCCCTGGCATCAGGCCCGGTCGAAGTGGCGAGATAGACCCGCCCCATTCCGCCGACGCCGAGGAGTCGATCGATCTTGTAGGTGCCGAGTGTCGCCGCAAGAAGCGGATCCGCAAGCCTTACCGGCGCGGCCGTCGAGTGCGCGTCCGAATGCGTCGCGTGCGCCCCATGCTGCCCGAGCAGCCGCCGAACTTCCGCGATCACCTCGCGATTCTCCGTCTGCGTCGCGGTCCACGCCGCAGGGTCAGGAGTGCCCGCACTGATCGCCTCATCGAAGAGCCGCTTGGCGAGTTGGCGCGCAGCGTCGTCCATGCGGCGAGTCTAGGTACGCCAGTACGCTGCGTGCATGAAGGTCCTCCTCATCATGATCGCCATCGTCGGCGCAGTTCTCTTCGGCCGCGCGGCGCGACTCGAGGTGCTGCAGTCAACTCCGCTTCAACCAATCATTGGGTGGGCCTTGTTCATCGCCGCCAGCATCAGCGCGGTCTGGCTCGCTCGCCTCAAGTTCCCGGCGTGGGCGGCGATCATGGCGGCGATCGCAGTCGCCCTCAACATGCTCGCGCCGCTCCAGATGCCCGAAGCGTGGGCGCCATCGTTCAACATCGCCTGCGCCGTCTTGTGCGCGGCGTGCGTCGTGCGCAACTGGAATTAGGCGGCGCGGTTCAGCGAGGCGCGCCCGAACCCGCGTCGAGCGGCGCGCTCGAAGCAGGGACGAGTTCTACGGGAATCACCGGCGGCAACTGCGAAATCGGCGGGAGGTTGTAGACGAGAGCGCCGCCGGGGACGACTCCCTCACGCTCGCTCGTCGACCTCGCGACGATCACGCGGGTTCCCTCGGCGCGCACCGAGACACCCCACCGCGCGCTGGAAACGGGAACGGTCGGGCGCAACCGGACCGACTCGCCCCACACCCCGTCGTCTCGTCGGGCAAACACGCCGAGATATCCGGTCGACTGTCCCGCGAGTGCCGATGGATCCCCGAGGATGACGCGGCCGTCGGCGATGGCCAGTGCAACACCCCAACCCGAACCTGGGACGACGTCCGTGAGCGGAGCGAGTTCGCCCTCGTAGTTCCAACCCGCATCGCCTCGGCGGTAGACGAACACCTTGCCCGCGGGGGCTGTGATCTTGGCCATGCGCACCGCGATCGTGTTCGAATCGCTCGCGACCGTGACGCCGAACCCGAGCCAGTCCGGATTGCCCGGAGGCGGAGTGAGTTCGCCGTCGATCCCCCACAGCCCTGCCGCGGTTTGCCGATAGACGACGACAACCGATGCCCCCCCCGTCACCAGTTTCTGGTGCGGTGCCGCGGGGATCGCATTGGGGCAGGCAACGACGATCTGCCCGGGACTCATCGAGAGCGACGCACCGAAGAACGTCGGCTTCAGCGCCGCATCGCGCTGCAGGAAGCCGAGTCCCTTCCAACCCTCGGGGCCATTCTTGAAGAGGTACACCTTGGGCGACTCTTGCACTGTGCGGGGAGCCTCGCCGAGCACGCGCAGATCGACGGTGCCGATCGCAGCGATGGACCCATCACATGCCAGCACGCCTCCGAAGGCAGGCTCGCTCGCACTCGCCAGCGGCTGCAGACGGCCGACATACTTCCAGCCCGATGCCGAGGAGTCGCGCTCAAAGGTCACGATGCAGGAGTTGCCGCCATCGCGCCGTTCATCGGACACGAGGAGCGAGTTTCCACCGAGGACCGCCCGGCCGAGGACGAGATTGCCCACGGGCGTGTTGTCGATCGACAACATCTCCTTGTAGGTGCGCCAGGATCCCGTCGGTTCGAGTTCAAAGGTCGCCACTTGCCCCACGGACCCGCTGATGCGCGCTGGCTCGGGACCCGCAGCGATCACCCGGTCACCTGAGATACCGACGATCATCCCGAAGGTCGGTGAGGTCGTCGGGCTCGGTGCATCGAGAACGGCGCTCTCGGTGATCGTCGGGACGGGAGGTGTGACGAGCGCAGCTACAGCGAGAAACGGCAGCGAGAGGAGCATCTCGCTAGGGTAGCGTCAGAAAGAGCGGCGTCAGAAATTGATTGAGAGCCGGAGGATGCCGATGACCGCCGTTGGCGCCTGAGCGTCCCCGATCGGCGTTGACACCACTTGCAGGTCAGGCTGCAGCGTCATCCACGGGGTGATCGCGATACGGTAATAGGCCTCGATCGCAAGCTCGTAGAGGTTCGGCACTCCACGGTAGGCCATGCCGGAATCGGAGAACGATGCGTAGCCGACACCGAGTCCAACCGTGTCGTTCGCGCGGCCGGGGATCAGTCCCGTGTACTGGAGCCCTCCCAGCATCGACCAATGCACTGGATTCGCCGAAGGCTTCTGCCACCCGAACTGCCCGAACACCTGCAGTCCCTGCGCCGTCGCTGACGAGGGTTCGGGGTTGTAGATCCGCTGCGCTCCTTGGATGTAGTAGCCGCCGACGCCATCGCTCACCATCATCGGGTCCATCATGTTGAACCCCATGCCCACCGACGGGCCCGTCTGCCACCATCCGCCGACGCCGAACGAACCGCCGAGTCCCTCGCCGAGCGACCACGATGTTTCCGCCTCCCCGATGAAGAACCATGAGCCTGGATTGTCGAAGAATGTGCCCGGACCAAGCGAGCCAGTCGAGTGCGGGAACTCGCCATTCGGGGAGTAGGCGGTCGTGCCGTCGAACCAACCCAGCTTGAGATCAAGCCAGTCGGTCGGACGTCCCGTGATGACGAGTCCCATGGCTTGGTCGGGGTAGGACGGGACATAGGGCATCATCCCCGCGGGGTACATGGTCATCGTGTTCACGAACCCGTTGTCGGATCCGAGTGGCATGAGGAAGTTGTTGCACGCATCCTGCTTGCCGAATATCACGGTGAGTGCGTCATCGAGCAGCGTCTGCCGGTAGTAGCACTCTGAGACTTGGTTGATATCGCCGAACCCCGTCGCGATTCCGTCGTATCCCCACCAGTCCGGGATGAGATTGAATGGTCCAGGATTGGTCTCGTAGTAGGACTGCCATGTCGTGACGAAGGTTCCGCCCTTCCACTTGGCGAGGCGCTCCGTATCGATCGCGATCGTCGCGGTGAGCAGTCCAGCGACATATCCCCCTGCCTGATTCCCGCCAGTAAAGTTGTAGCCGCCGTCGATCGTGAGATTGAGGCTGAACTGGAAGCCGCCGTCAGCCCACTGCTGGCGAGCCTTCGCGAGCGGTTCAAAAGGATCGAGGATCCCCGGAGGGCGGGACACATGCGCGTCTTCAGGAATTGGTGGAGGTGCAGCGGGCGCTGCTGCCTCCGGGGGCGCTGCAGGGGGAACATCGCTTTGCGCGAGCGCCCAGGTCAGCACGATTCCAAGTGCATCCACCATGATGGGGCGTACGATAGGCAAATGATTCTTGCAGTGTTGCTGTCCGCGGCGATCCAGTCGCCCGAAAACAAGCCCCCGGTGGTCCGGGATCCCCGCGCAGCCAAGGCGACGGAGCAGCCCGCGGTAGCGCCGACGGCACACCTCTTGCCTGTGCGGCCTCCGATCCATCGAATTGCCGACCGACCGTCGGAACTCTCCTGCTCGCCGACACACTGGGCGACGGCGCGCACGGGGATCGATCGTGGGCTTGCGTACCTCCGCACCGCGCAGTCCTCCGACGGGTCTTGGATGGCCAGTCGACCGGCTGCGGGAACCGATCAGAAGCAGCCCTCACTTGCAGCTTCGACGGCGGTCACGGCGCTCGGACTCAAGGCGATGGCGCAGGCGGGACACACGCCGTTAACGGATGCATCGGCGAAGCGCGCGCGCGAGTTCGTGCGATCGCGCCTCGACCGTTCCGGCGAGCCGTTCAATCCCGACCCCGAGGGTGGACTTGGAAACTATGTCGCGAGCGCCGTCGCCAGCGGTCTCGCCGCCGTCGATGATCCGGCGGATCGCCCACTCATCGAGACCACGATCGAGTGGCTCACGCGGACGCAGTGGGACCAAGGCGAGGGAATCTCACCGCGCCTCGACTGGTTCGGCGGATCGGGGTATGGCAAGTGGGGTCGGCCTGATCTCTCCAACACACAAATGATGCTCGACGCGCTGCATGACGCAGGTGTGTCGCCAGAAGATCCTGCGATGGAGCGCGCACTCGTCTTCCTCACCCGGACCCAGAATGCCCCCGGGACGAATCAAGCCGCATGGGCGCAGGCGGGTAAGGGCGATGGCGGTTTTGTCTACACGCCGGCCAACGGCGGCGAGAGTTTCTCGAGCGAAGCCGCGGGTGAGGGTCGCTATGGCGAGAAGGTGCCCGCAGGACAGCCACACAGCCTGCGCAGTTACGGCTCAATGACCTACGCGGGATTCAAGAGCCTTCTCTATGCGGGGCTCTCGCCGAGCGATCCACGAGTGCGCGCGGCCCTCGACTGGATCCGCACGCACTGGACCTTCGCGGAGAATCCCGGAGTCGGCCAGCAGGGCTACTACTACTACGTGCACGCCTTGGCGCGGGCGCTTGCGGCGTCCGGACTCGAGGAGATCGTCGACGCTGCGGGAGTGCATCACAAGTGGCGCGATGAACTCATCGAGGCGCTCGCCTCGCGCCGGCGCGCCGACGGATCGTGGGTGAACACGGCGGAGCGTTGGGAAGAGTCTTCCCCCGAACTGTGCACGATCTACGCGACGCTCGCCCTTGAAGAAGCGCTCAAGCCTTCGAACGCGCCGGCGCCGAGCCCGCCCCCGGGCCCGGCCCCGTAAGTCGTCGCCACCACGCCGCGAGCAGCACGCTCGACGTCAGCAGGAGCGCGCCCGTCACTTGATGGAGACTGGTGAAGACGATTTCGCTCAGCGGAATCTCCGCTGACTTCCGGAGAATGACGGTGACGAGCGCACCGATCCCCAAGGCGATCTGCAGGCCGAGCAACATGAGCATCGCATGGCCGAGCAACCGGAATGGTCGTACCGACTTCGGAAACTTCATGGCGCGAAGCCCGACGAGCAATGTCGTGATGAATGCCACGACCGCCCATGTCACATGGAGATGCATCGCCCACGCAGGGTGCTTGGGTGCCGCGTCTGGAACGGGGATCTGATAGTGGCGGTAGAGCGCGCCGCTCACGAGTTGCAGGAACAGCACCGCGACCAGGATCATGCTCGCACGACGGCCTGCTGTCGCCTCGACGCGCTCGCTTGACTCGTCGCGCCAGCGCGCGCTGCATAGTGCTGCGATGAGGCAATAGATGGCGAAGACGACTTGCCCGAGGACCCCGTGCACGACGGCGAGTCCCACGCTTGGCCGCATGTCCGCGGCGCTCTCCGAGAGCGTCAGGTGACCGGTGACGCGGAGTCCGCCGAGCGTGCCTTGAACGATGACCACCAGAAGCCCGGCGATCGCGAGGGCGCGCACATGTCGTGAGTGCTCCGATCGCACCACCAACACGAGAAGCGTGATTGCCGAGAGCCCGACGAGCATCCCGTAGAGCCGATGCGCGTGTTCGTAGTAGACGCCACCCTTCATCTCCGCGAGCGGATAGAGAAGCATGTTGTGGCCGAATGAATTTGGCCAGTCGGGAACGGCGAGGCCGGCCTCGAGCCCTGTCACGAGTCCGCCGGTCACGAGGAGAAGAAAGATCGCCGCCGCCGTGCAGAGTGCGAATGTCTGTGTCGCATCGATTCGCGTCTGCCACCGCGCACCGCGACCTCCAACGAGTCCCCCGATGAAGCCCCCCGCGAGGGCAACGGCGTAGAGCCCGCCCACCCAGAGTGCGAGTTGGCGCACGATGTCCCCGCCCGCATCGCCACCAAAGAGGCTGCCGACGATCAGGAGATTGGCCGTCGCACAGACGAGACCGACCTTGAGTCCAGCGGACCCCGGCGAGGGTGAGCCGCCCAGCGGAACGAGTTTGCCCGCGACGAATCCCCCCGCGAAGATCGCCGCGATCATCAGCGCGAATAGCGCCTCCCCGGCGACAACCCCAGGCCGCATCATCGCGACGTACCCGATGACCCACATCACGACGGTCGTCGCGAATCCAATGGCGAGGTGCATGCCGCGTTGCGATGGGACGATCATGGCAAGTTCTATACTAGAGAGATCGAAGAGCGTCGGACGACTGCCGCACCCCCGCGACTCGCCGAGTCGCTCATTGAACTCGTCAAGGCGCGACTCAACGCCCTCGTGCTCGTGACCGCCGCGGCGGGGTTCGTCGTCGCGAGTCCGGATTCCATGAACTGGCCCGCGTTCGGATGGATGCTCCTCGGGACAGGGCTCTGCGCCGCGAGTGCCGCGATGCTCAATCAACTCATTGAGGCCCGGCGGGACGCGCTGATGGAGCGCACTCAGGATCGCCCGATGCCGCAGCGGAGATTCAGCCCCCCACTCGTTTTCGTCGGGGCGCTGGTCGCGGGCTACGCCGGAGGCTCGGTGCTCGTCGCCTTCAGCGGATGGCTTCCCGCCATCCTCGCCGTCGGCAACGTCGTGCTCTACGCCGCCGTGTACACGCCGCTCAAGCCGTGGACCACGCTCAACACAGTGGTTGGCGCGGTGTGCGGCGCCATCCCTCCCATGGTTGGATGGACGGCAGTGACTGGCAGCCTCGGGGCCGGCGCGTGGATTCTCGGGGGAATCCTCTTCGTCTGGCAACTCCCCCACTTCATGGCGCTCGCCTGGATGTACCGCGAGGACTATCGACGCGGCGGCTTCGCGATGCTCTCGGTCAAGGATCCATCGGGGCAAGTCACGGCGCAGACCATGGTGCTCACGAGCCTGATTCTGGTGCCGATCGCGCTCGCTGGGGTGCTCTACGGTCTCTCGGGATGGTGGTACGCGGCCGCCGCGGTCGTGCTCGGGGTGTGGATGACCGTCGTGAGTCTCGGATTCCTTTTCAAGCGCACCGACGCGAGCGCGAGACGCGTCTTCTTCGTGAGCATTACCTACTTGCCGGTGCTCCTCATCATCATGGTCCTCGATCGCGGTGCCGTGTCACCGGAGACTGCGGTGCGTGGAGGTCGAATCGTCAGCACGGACTCCCCGGCGAAGGTGACGCCATGACGGCCGCATCGCCCTCGCGACCGAGCCTCGCGTCGGCGGGATGGGTGCTCGCGGGATCCGGCGTTCTCGTCGCGGCGGTCCTTGGCTTCGCGTTGTTCGGAATCTTCAAGGGAGAGCGCCGCGTCGGGGACGGACGCGACATCACCACCTACGGATTCGATCTCTCGAATCTCGCGACGCCACCGGGGGCACTCGTCGCCACGGGGAATCCGCGGGATTTCCTCACGCCGCTCGACGCGCCGGTGATCGCCGAGGGCTCGTCCATCGCTCCGCGCAACGAACGCGAGCGGAACAAGTATTCGGTCCGTGAGGATCGCGTGATCGGGCTCATCGTCAACGGAGAAGCGCGCGCCTATCCCCTCCCCCTGATGAACGTCCACGAGATCGTCCACGACGAACTCGGTGGCGTTCCCATTGCGGTGACCTACAGCCCGCTGTGCGACAGCGCCGTCGTCTTCGATCGACGCCTCGGCGGAGCGACGCTCTCGTTCGGGGTCAGCGGTCTCCTTCTCAACAACAATCTGGTCTTCTACGACCGCGCGACGGGCCCGGCGCCGCACACGCCGAGCCTTTGGTCACAACTTGCGATGGGTCCGATCGCGGGACCAGCACTGGCGCGCGGCGATCGGCTGACTCCGCTGCCGGGGGTCCTCATTTCGACTTGGTCCTCGTGGCTCTTCGAACATCCCGACACGACCATCGCGATGCCCGCTGAGACTGACTGGCGCAAGATGAAGGAGACGGACTACCGCCGCTACTGGCACGCTGGCGAGCCGACGTATCCCGTGGTGGCCCTCGCGGAGCCACCTGCGATGGAACGATCGGTGCCATTCACCTTGATCACGCCGACCTCCGCGGAACTCATCGAGACCGCGATGAGCGACATGACCATGGTGATTGCGGTGAAGGCCGACGATGGCTGGCGCGTGATCCCCTTGCGGTTCATGGAGACCCTGCGGATAAACGCCGATGGTCATGCCGACACCGCGCCCTTGGGCGTCAAGCGCATGTGGGTGGTAGTCCCGGTCTACGGCGCGTTCCTTGTCGACGACGAACTGCCGCCGCTGACCGTCCCGTGTCGCTGGTTCGCCTGGAACGCGTTTCACCCGATGCCCAGACCCTGAGCCAATCCTGCGTCAACCATGATCCAGCCATGACCCAACCCTGCATCCTCAATCTCTCGTGCCTCGATCGACCGGGAGTCGTCCACGCCGTCTCCGGGTTCTTGTTGGAACACGGGGCCAACATCGAGGAGGCGGCACAGTTTCACGATCGCGACACTGGACTCTTCTTCATGCGCGTGCAATTCAGCGGGGCGCGCACGTCAGTGCCCGAGCTTCGAGGGGCCTTAGAGACCTTCGCCAATCCATTGAGCGCGCGCTGGCAACTCCACGAGGCGATGGCCAAGATGCGCGCGGTGGTGTTCGTCTCGTCTGAAGGACACTGCCTCAACGACCTTCTCTTTCGTTGGAAGTACGGCCACCTGCCCATCGAGGTGTGCGCCGTGATCAGCAATCACCGGACTCTCGAGCCAATGGCGGAGGCTCACGGCGTCCCGTTCCATCACTTCGAAGTGACGCCGGAGTCCAAGGCCGCTGTCGAGCGGGATCAGTTGCGGATTGTCGATGCGCAGAAGGCGGAGTTGGTGGTGCTTGCGCGGTACATGCAGGTCTTTTCGGACTCAGCCTGTGCGGCACTCGCGGGACGCGCCATCAACATTCACCACAGTTTTCTCCCGAGCTTCAAGGGGGCACGGCCCTATCAGCAAGCGCACGACCGCGGGGTGAAACTCATCGGAGCGACCGCGCACTATGTGACATCGACGCTTGACGAGGGACCGATCATTGAACAGGACGTCGCGAGGGTCGATCACAGCATGAGCGTCGAGGACTTGGCTGCGCTCGGTCGCGACACGGAGTGCCAAGTGCTCGCGCGGGCGGTCCGATGGCACAGCGAGCACCGTGTGCTCGTCGATGGAAGCAAGACTGTGGTGTTTGCGTAGCGGTTCGACGATCAGGGACCGGGGCAGTCGCCCCAAGCGCTCAGCACGATTCCGAGATCTTGACCGTCCAGCAGGCAGTCGTTATTCAGATCGCCCGGACAGTTCGCGCAGAAGTCGCACTCGCCCCAGTCAACGAGAACCATCGAGAGATCGATGCCGTTGACTCGGCCGTCGCCGTTGGCATCACCGTCGCATGTGACCTTCGGGTTGGGAGCGCCGGCCTGGAAGCCACCCACGAGCGAGTAGCCGCCGCCCGACCACTTCGCGTACCACGGGATCTCGTAGAACCCGCCTACGCCAGCTGCCGCAAGGGCGCCGACCGCGCAGATCGCGACATACTTCGCGACCTGCGACCGCCATCGCCTGCGGCTCGGCACCGAATTAGAACTTCGTAGCGTCACTGGTTCTCCTTCGATTACTGCAGGTTGATGAGCACGAGGACGAGGCCGGTCTTGCCTCTGGGCATCCGCGTCATTGCCTTGCCGACCACTGCGCCGTCCATGCGCTCGTGATCAACAACAGCCATCGCGTAGCCGGGCTTGTTGGACGTCGTCAAGAGATCACCGGGCTCTACAGCCACCGTGGTCGCATCGACGTACACGTAGACGCGGCCCGAGAGCGCGATCGGAGCGCCGGTTCCGTTCCCGCTGCCCTGGCCGAGCGTGAGCCCGGTCGGGAAGTTGTTGGCACCTGCGACGACGCCAGCGACCCTGCGGTTGTACTCGCCGACTGCGCGGCGCAAGTGTCCGGGGTTCTTCGCGTCGATCTCGACCAGCATGCCGGGTGTGACCGTCTCGCTCATCGGGAACTCCTCGGCAAGATCGGCGCCAGCAGTGATGAACTCACTGGCCTTCGCCGTTCCGAAGACGCGGAGCGTTGCATCCGGCGTCGTTGATGCGCCGATGCCGACACTGCCAGCCGTGTAGTAGGTCGCGTTGGTGCTCGTGTTGAGCGCCCAGTGCGAGTCGCCAGCTGCGCCAGTGGCGCCTTGCGCGCCGGTGGCACCGGTCGATCCGGTTGCGCCGGTCAGACCGATTGGACCGGTGGCGCCATCAACACCGTTGGTGCCGTTCGTTCCAGGAGCACCGT
>CANETX010000037.1 GCA_947441435.1 Planctomycetaceae bacterium | reverse complement strand
GCACCAGAATCACCTGTTGAGGGGGTCTAGGGGTCTGGGGGTCTAGGGGTTTGGGGGTCACCAGGCGGAGAGGAGGATCGCGAGATCCTCGGCCGCGACGAGACCATTGCCGCTCAGGTCAACGCATCCAGTTCCGGCGGAACCCCACTGGCCCAGAAGCGCACCGAGGTCGTTCGCATCGACGGCGCCATCGTTGTTGAAATCTGCGTCGCACGGAGGAAGCGTGGCAATCACGAGCGAGTGCTCGGTCCCTGCGGCGAGAGCGGTCACCGCACCAAGGTCCGGTGGGGGATAGCACTGACCCTTGTCATTCGACCCCCAGCATTGGAGCGAGCCATCTGCCCTGAGAGCAATGGTGTGATAGGCGCCGGCCGCGACAGCCGTCACCGAGTGGAGACTCGTGGGCACGGTGGACTGCCCATGGTCGTTGAGCCCCCAGCACACCACGGTGCCGTTGGCACGGACTGCTGCGTTGTGCCAATTCCCTGCCGCGATCGCGATCGTCGTTCCGAGCGCTGCAGGCACATTGATTTGTCCTGAGGCGTTCGCCCCCCAACAGCGCACTTCTCCGGCTGCAGTGCGTGCCATCGAGTGATGCCATCCCCCGGCGACCGCCGAGCATGTCCCGAGGTTCGTCGGCGGCGTGCACTGACCGTTGGCGTTGTAGCCGAAGCAAGCGACGGTCGCGGTGGTGCTCAGGGCGATCGTGTGGTAACCGCCAGCGGCGATGGCGAGGGTCGTCCCCAGTGTGGCGGGGGGGGGGAACACTGCCCTTGTGCCGCGCTTCCCCAGCACACGAGCGAGCCCCCGGCACGCAGCGCGACGGTGTGAAATCCACCTGCGGCGACCGAAGTCACGCTGTAGAGGTTCGTCGGGACGACCGATTGGCCAGCGCCGTTGTAACCCCAGCAGGCGACGGTGCCAGAAGTAGTGACTGCCGCCGAGTGCGCATATCCGGCAGAAATTGCGGTAATGGGACCGAGGCCATCTGGAACCGTGCTTTGGTCAAAACTATTGGACCCAAACCCCGCAACCCCGAACTGCGGGGTCTGCGCGGAGGCGCCGCCGGCAGCGCAACCAACCATCACTACGACAATTGCGGAGCGCGACATCGTTCTGCATTATTGCACGCCCTGACATCAAAGCAAGTCGGGATTGGCGGCGACTTCGACGCGGGGATGCTCGCCTGTAGGCGAATTCGGATCTCCCGACAGCAAGTTCTGTAGAATTGAGGCTGTCCCAACTGTAGGGATCAGAGTCCCGCGTCATGCCGAAGTCTGCACCGATCGAGCAAGCTCCCGAGTCCACCCAAGCGTTTCCCCTTGCGCTGTTCGTGGTGGCGTTCGTCGCCAGCATCTCGACGACGCTCCTCATGATGTGGCAAGCGCACCGGAATGTAGAGAGCGCCAAGGTGCTTTCCGATCAGCATGTCACACTCACCGACCGCGTCGGGAAGATCATGCAGTACGACGAGGTGCTGACGATGTCGGCCCGTCAGTGTGCGGCCACCGGGGACTTCGCCTACGAGCGCAGATATGACGAGTTCGATCCCAAGTTGGCGGCCGAAATCGAGGCCCTGCGGGGATTCATCCCATCGGTGGAGATTGCGGGGCTTGTGGGGGCCACGGATGAGGCGAACACTGGGTTGATCGCGATCGAGCGCCAAGCGTTCTTGCTGGCGCACGAAGGGCGCGGCCAAGAGGGGTTGACCCTGCTCGAGGGAAAGGAGTATGGCCGCCTGAAGGGGGTGTATGCGAGAGGGATGACCGGAACCACCGATGCCGCCAAGCGTGTGATCGATGGGGAGTATCGTCAGCTGCGCGAGCGTGGCCAGTGGTTCGCGATTGGGAGTTCGATCGGCGTAGCTGCGCTCATCATCGCCTGGGTCGCCGCGATGCGTTCCGCACGCGCATGGGTGGCGCTGCGCGCGCGGGTCGAGCAAGAGCGGTACCAGCAACTCGAAGCCATCGGCCGCGAAAAGGACGAGTTCCTCGCCACCGTGAGCCACTCGCTCAAGACACCGCTCAATCACATTCTCGGATTCGCTGGGCTCCTCAAGGAGGGGCGCGTCGGCAATCTTTCTCCGAAGCAGCAGGAGTTCGTCGAGGACATCTTTGTCGCAGGCAGTGGAGAGTTGGCCGTGGTGGACTCGCTGATCGAGTTGGCAGAAGTACAGGCATCGAAGGTGCCGTTGCGGACCACGGCGCAGGACCCTCGGGCGGCAGTTGATGTGCTCGTCCGCAACCACCAAGGGCAGGCGCGCCTTGCAGGGGTGGCCCTTGCCATCGAGATCGACGGGGATCTCGGCACCGTGCCGCTCGACGAGAGGATCGTGGGGCGGATCCTCGGTATTCTGCTCGACAATGCGTTGCGATTCACCCCTGCAGGCGGCACAGTCACGCTCGCGGCGCGTCGGGTGACGCGCGCTGATGTTGAGGCACCCATTCAATCACAGAGCGCGGACTACTTGGAATTGACTGTGCGAGACACGGGGCCGGGGATCGCTCCGGAGGTGTTGCGGCGGCTGTTCCGACCTTTCGTGCAAGGCGACGGGCGCTTGGCCCGCAGCCATCAAGGCACGGGCATCGGCCTCACGCTGGCGAGGAAGCTCGCCGAATTGCATCGCGGATGGTGTGGGGTGCGCAGCGAGCTCGGAGCGGGGGCGACATTCTTCGTGTGGTTGCCGGCTGAGGCAGGCGTGGAGACTCCGGTGCCCCTTCACGACGGAAACGGATGGCGGCAGTGAGTCCATCCACCATTCTTGCGGTCGATGACGACGACATCAACCTCAAGATGTTGGTGTTCATGCTCGATGACTTCGGTTACAAGGTGCGCACGGCGACCTGCGGCAGCGAGGCGCTTGAGTCGGTCGCGAAGCAACCGCCGGATCTCGTAGTGCTCGACGTGATGATGCCCGGCTTGGATGGCTTTGAAGTCCTGCAACTCTTGAAGGCGGATGCCAAGACAGAGAAGATCCCCGTCGTGATGCTGACCGCGCTATCGGATGACGCGTCGAGGCGGCGGGCCCTGAAGCTCGGCGCGAGCCGCTTCTTCACCAAGCCTGCCGATCGCCGCGAGGTGGAGACAGCGCTGCGTGACCTGCTCAAGCGCGGCTCCGCGGCGTGACGGCCGCCTCGAATTGGTCATCCATTCGAGTTTTTGTCGAATGGTCGACCAATTCCACGGGGGGCGCGTCGATCAACTGATCGCGAAGCGACCCGATTGGGAGAGGAACGCGCGTGGGTTGTCGAAGCTGACCTTGCGGATGACGGCGTCGAGGTGGCCGCGGCGGCGCATCTCGTCGCGGCACTTGGGGACTGCGAGTGGGTCGCTGACTCCCCAGTCGGCGGCGGAGTTGATCCACATTCGATCGGTGCCGTGCATCTCAAAGATGTCGGCGGCGCGCTGCGGCGTGCACTTGGTGTCGGGGTAGAGGGTCATCCCCGCCCAGAAGCCGCGGTCGAGCACGAGGCGCACGGTGTGCTCCTCGACATGGTCGATGAGGACGCGGCCGGGATCGACCCCTTGCGAGATAATCGCGTCCATGATGAGGCGCGTGCCCTTCAGTTTGTCTTCGAGGTGCGGCGTGTGGACGAGGATCAGGAGGTTGTGTTTCTTGGCGAGCGCGATGTGTTCGTCAAGCACGACGAGTTCGTTGCGCGAGTTCTTGTTGAGGCCGATCTCGCCGATGCCGAGCACGTTGGGGCGGTCGAGGAACGCGGGGATCTCCGCGAGCACCTCGCGCGCGAGGCCGATGTCCTCGCTCTCCTTGGGGTTGATGCAGAGCCAGGTGTGATGCTTGATCCCGAACTGTGCGGCGCGGCGCGGCTCCGTGTCGGTGAGGAGACCGAAGTAGTCGACGAAGCCCTGCGCCGAGGAGCGGTCGTAGCCCGCCCAGAACGCGGGCTCGGTGATCGCGACGCAGCCGGCAAGCGCCATGCGCTGGTAGTCGTCGGTGGTCCGCGAGACCATGTGGATGTGCGGGTCGATGTACATGGGGTGCGGGGCGGTGCGCGGTCAGTCAGGGCAGGGAAGCCGCTCCTGACAGCGGAGCGGCGCCGGGTAGCGGTGCGGCTCCGATTGCGCCCTTCATCGGGGCCTTGGCGATCGGCTCGGTGGTCTGGTCGCTCCAGAGTTCGAGGAGGCGCCGCGCGCGCTCGGGCTTGCCGTCACGCAGGAGATCGATGGCCCGAAGGAGCGCACGCACGCGGATGTCGTGTGAACCGGCGACCGGTGCGCCGTCGCTCGCGCGCTCGATGCGGTCGAGGAATGCGGCGAGATCGAGCGCCTTCGCGCGATGCTCGAGGAAGTACTGGTCGATGACCTGCGCAGCGGTCTGCGGCGAACTCATGGGCGCATCGTAGTTGCACGCCGACTGCGCAGCGCCTCGGCGGCGCGGGCGATGAGCGCGTGGTCCATCGAGTGGACCTCGACGCCCTGGCCGATCCCGGTGAGCATGGTGATGTTGAGCCGTCCGCCGAGGTGCTCGCGGAACTCTTCGATGCCGCGCTCGAGTTCGTCGACGCGGTCGAGGGACTCGTGCGAAGTGGGGAGCCCGAGCGCGGTGAGGGCGGCGGTGATGCGCGTTGCGTCTGCCTGCGGGAGCAGGCCTGCGAGAGCCGCGTACTGGCAGTCGAGTGCGATGCCGATGGCAACGGCCTCGCCATGGGGGACGGCGTAGTTGGTCATCGACTCGATCTTGTGGGCAGCCCAGTGGCCGAAGTCAAGGGGTCGCGCCTCGGCGAGTTCGAAGGGATCGCCGCCGTCGGTGATGTGGAGCGCGTGGAGTTCCGCGCAGCGACGGATGATCGGCATCGCCTTCGCGAGGTCGCGGGCGCGGATCGCGGCGGCGTCGCGCTCGATCTGCGTGAGCAGCGCGGGATCCTTGAGGCAGGCGATCTTGACCGCCTCGCTGAAACCGCAGTGGAACGCGCGATCGGTGAGGGTCGTCAGGAACAGTTCGTCGCAGACCACCGCCCACGGGACGGAGAAGGTCCCGAGGTAGTTCTTCTTGCCGAAGCGGTTGATCCCGTTCTTGACGGCCATGCCTGCGTCATCTTGCGCAAGCGTCGTCGTTGGGAGTCGCACGAGACGTACCCCGCGATGGGCGGTCGCCGCTGCGAGTCCGACGGCGTCGAGCACGGCGCCTCCGCCGATGGCGACCACGAAACTCTTGCGGTCGATGCCGAAGCGATCGGTGGCTGAGAGGACCTGGTCGACGACCTCGGTTGAGTTCTTCGCGCGCTCCCCACCGTGGACGGTTTCGATGGCCCGGATCTCGGGCACATTCACGCCGCGGCGCGCCTTGCCCGCGAGGTACTCGGCGATGCGGTCGCCGAGTTTCGGCGTCGCCTTCGCCACGCCGTCGTCGATGAAAATGATCGCGCGACGGCGCGTGGTGCGATCGTCGGTCTGCGGTTCCTCAAAGGCCTCAGCAAACGCCGGATTCTCCGGGTGAAAGGCATCGCGCGTGAAGCGCAGTCGATGCACGAAGCCGACCTGGAACGGGCGATCCGCCTGCATGGGGAGTGAAAGCATAGGGCGAAAAAAGAGCCACGGCGGAGGGCGTTCCGCCGTGGCCTGGTACCCGCAAGTACATCTTGCAGGCGCCCCGCGAGGGGCAATGAGAAGTTCGTTGTGTTCAGGGGCCTCGCACCCGCTCGCCTCCGCAATCCGCTGGATTCCCGCCCATTCGTGTCCCTCCTCTTGGACAGAGGTGCTACGACACAGCGGGAGCGAGAGTTCGCAGAATCTTGGGGGGCGCCTGCGCGGTTATCCGCGTGGCGAAGAGAGCCGATGCAGAATGATGCTCGCGGCGACTGCGGCGTTGAGCGAGTCGACACCTGCAGCAATGGGAATGCGCACGCGATGAGTCGCGGCGTCGAGCACGCTCGGCGAGATGCCGTCGAACTCGTTGCCGATGATGACGATGTGCGGCGCTGGAGATGCCAGCCCGCGCACGTCGAACTCTGCGATGTCTGCCGCATCGCCGGCGCAGTCGGCGGCGAGGACTAGGAGATCCCGCCGCGCTTCGCGCATTCGCAAGAGCGTCGCCGCGAGATCGTCGCACCATGCATACGGCGTGGTGAGGACATGCCCCATGGAGACTCGCACCACCTTGCGGTAGAGCGGATCGTGCGCGTCGCGCGAGAGAAGCAGGCCGTCCACCCCGAATGCCGCCGCGCTCCGAAACATCGCCCCCATGTTGTCGATGTTGTTCAGAGAGTCGAGCGCGAGGAGCAGTCGGCCCGTCGTGAACGGTGGAGCGTCGGCGCGGCGGTTGTCGAGCGGCGCACGCATACCGACCGCCAGTACGCCGCGGTGCACCTCAAAGCCCGCGGTCTTCTCCAGAATCGCGTCGTCGACGACAAAGTGCGGCGGGGGCGCTGGGTTAGAGGTACCCGCGAAGGCCGCCGCGATCGCATCCTCGACGCGCCCAGCCATTCGCTGGGACGACAACACGCTGCGGGTCAGTCCCGGCTGGGCCAGCATCGCGATGAGGATCGGGATGGTTTCACCGATGAAGACTCCTTCGCTGCGGCGCACTCCGCTGAGGTCGCGATCGCGCAGCGAACGGTAGTCATCGAGGCGTGGATCGGCAATGTCGGCGACCGCAATCGGCCCGCCGATGGAGGTCACTTCGTGAACTCGCTCGGGTGCTCAAGGAGGCGGATCATTTCGTTGAGGAAGCGGACTGCCTCGGCACCATCGACCACGCGGTGGTCACAGGAGATAGAGAGTGGCAGCACGAGTCCTGCGTAGAACTTCCCGTCCTTCACGAGGACGCGTTCGCGTGAGCGACCGGCCGCGAGGATGGCGACCTCGGGATAGTTGATGATCGGCGTGGCGAACATGCCGCCATAGGAGCCGACATTCGAGATGGTGAACGTGCCGCCAAGCGATTCCTCGCGCGAGATCGTCCGGTCCTTGCACTTCGCGGCGAGCGTCCTGATCGCAGTGCCGATTTCGACCGGCGAGCGGCGATCCGCATCGCGGATCACCGGCACCATGAGGCCGTTGGGCGTGTCAACCGCGACGCCGAGGTTGATGACTCCCTTGATGAGAATCTCGCTGTTGGCATCGTCCACATTCGCGTTGAGGTTCGGGTAGGTGCGCAGCGCGCGACAGACCGCAACCATAACGAAGGGGAGCATCGAGAGCTTCTCGCCGATGACCCGCGAGTACTCGCGACGCTTGGCATCGAGTGCAGTGACATCCGCTTCGTCGCAGGCGGTGAAGTGCACCGCAGTCTGCACACTGCGGGCGAGCGCCTCGGCGATCTTGCGCCGCACGCCGCGGAAGGGGATCCGCTGCGAAACCCCTTGCGAATCGACGGGGGGAAGTGGCATCGGTGCTGGAACGGCGCGCGCTCCGAACGAACTCGGTGCCGCACTCGTCGAAGAGTCGCCGCCATCGGCGAACGACGCGACATCCGAAGCCGTGACACGACCGCCGCGTCCAGTGCCATCGACGCGGTTGATGTCGATGGAGAGTTCCTTCGCGATGCGCCTGACCGCGGGAGTCGCGAGCGACTTGCCCGGAGTCTTCGTTGAAGTATCGGGTTCAGGTCGCCGCGCGAACTTGTCGCCGACGCGCAGCGTTCCCGCCATGCTGCCGACGACTGTTCCCTGATCTTCGCTCGCCGCCGCGGCACCAGCTGCCACTTGGGCTGAAACACACCCGGACTTTGCTGTCGTCGCCGTCGTTGCAACGGGCACATCGACCTTTGCCCCTTGCGGCGAGTATCGGACGAGCACGGCTGCGACCTTGATGATGTCGCCTTCCTTGCCGCAGAGTTCGGAGATCGTCCCCGCCCACGGGCTCGGCACTTCGACGAGCGCCTTGTCCGTCTGCATCTCTGCCATCGCCTGCGACTCCTTGACGGCCTCGCCTGGCTTCACGAGCCAACGGATGAGTTCCGCCTCGACGAGACCCTCGCCGAGATCGGGAAGAAGGAAGTGGCTCTTGTCCGCTGGTTGCTTGAGTCCTGCCATGGGAGTAAGGATAGGTTGCGAGGCCGCCGACTCAGTACGCGGCGATGTCGTTGATCGCCCCGCTGATTCGCGTGGCATCGGGCAGGTAGTTGAGTTCCAACTTGTAGTAGGGCATGATCGTGTCGAAGCCCGTGACGCGCTGGACCGGCGCCTCAAGGTGCAGGAAGCAGCGCTCCATGATGGTCGCCGCCACTTCAGCGCCGAAGCCGCAGGTGAAGGGGGCCTCATGCACGATCACGCATCGGCCGGTCTTGCGGACACTTGCCTCGATCGTCTCGATGTCGAGCGGATAGATCGTGCGCAGATCGATCAGTTCGACCGACTTCGAACTCTTCTCGATGCTCTCCATGCACTGCATCACGCTGGCGCCCCACGAGATGACGGTGAGATCCGTCCCCTCGCAGATGACGCGCGCCTTGCCGATGGGAATCGTGTACTCGTCCTCGGGCACTTCTTCGCGGAAGGCGCGGTAGACGCGCTTGGGCTCGAAGAAGATGACGGGATCGGGATCGCGGATCGCGCTCACCAAGAGACCCTTTGCGTCGTACGGCGAACTCGGCATCACGACCTTCAGCCCCGGCGTGTGCGCGTAGATCGCCTCGGGAGAGTCGCTGTGCAGTTCGGGTGCGTGGATGCCGCCGCCGACGGGGACGCGAATTGTCAGTGGCACCGTGTAGGCGCCGCGCGTGCGCGTGCGCATGCGCGCCGCGTGGCTGCAGATTTGGTCGTAGGCGGGGCCGAGGAATCCCTCGAACTGGATCTCGGGAACGGGTCGCAGGCCGGCCATCGCGAGACCGATCGAGGTGCCGATGATGCCGCTCTCGGCGAGCGGTGTGTCGACAACGCGCTTCTCGCCGAAGCGCTTCTGCAGCCCCTCGGTGACACGGAACACGCCGCCGTTGACGCCGACATCTTCACCGAGGATGAGGACGCGATCGTCCTTCTCCATCTCCTGGATGAGCGCGAGGTTGATCGCCTGGACAAGGTTTAGGTTCGCCATGTCAGTGCCCTTCCACTTTCGCCGCTTGCTCGGAAGCAAGCGAGTGCGTCTGCATCGTGTCTCGCTGGTGTGCAAGTGTTGGGGGCAATTCCGCGTACATCGAGTTGAAGAGATCCGCGGCTGGTGGCGCGGCAATCTCCTCGGCGCGCTTGACGGCGGCGTCCACGTCGGTCTTCACGCGTGCCTGCATCGCCTCTTCCTTCGACGAGTCCCAGAGCTTCTTGCGCTCGAGATGCATCCGCGTGCGAAGGAGCGGATCGCGCTCCTTCCAGACGTCGACCTCAGCTTGGTCGCGGTATCGGCGCGCGTCATCGGCTGTCGTGTGGTCGCCGAGGCGGTAGGTCACCATCTCGATGAACGAGGGCTTCGACTCCTGGCGCGCACGTTCGGCGGCCCACTTGGTCGCGTAGGCGCAGGCAAAGATGTCGTTGCCATCAACCTGCAGGCAGGGCATGCCGTAGGCGATGCCGCGCTGCGCGACGGTCGGCGCGCTGCACTCGATGCGGCCCGGGGTGCTGATGGCCCAGAAGTTGTTCTGGCAGCAGAAGACGACAGGAAGGTCGAGATTCGCCGCGAAGTTGGCGGCCTCGTGGAAGTCGCCCTCGCTGGTGGCGCCATCGCCGAAGAATGTGCACGCGATCTGCGAGTCGCCACGGTACTTCGAGGCCCACGCGAGGCCAGCTGCATGGAGCATCTGCGTCCCGATGGGCACGGCGATCGGCGTCGCGAAGTGCTCTCGCGGCATCGCGTTGCCGCGCTCGTCGCCCATCCAGTGGAGGAGGATCGACTCCATCGGCACGCCTCGCCAGAAGAGGCCGCAGTTTTCGCGGTAGCAGGTGACGAGCCAGTCGTCCTTGTTGAGGATGTAGGCCGCGCCGAGGCTGCCGGCTTCCTGCCCCATGTTCTGCGGATAGGTGCCCATTCGTCCCGAACGCTGCAACTTGAAGGCAACCTCGTCGAGGTAGCGGCAGGAAGACATCGCCTCATAGAGTTTGATGAGATCGGCGTCGGGGATGAGCCCGTCGCCGAGCGCGGCGTCGTAGTTTCCGTGCTCGTCAAGGATCGAAACGAACTCGATCTGGACCGAAAGGACCGTCTTCTTGGGCATTCGAAAAAGTGTATCGGGGGAGGGGTTGCTGACGATTACGCGCGGTGCCGGCAGGTTCGCCGCGTCGCGCGTCGCTGAAACGGTGGAAAGTGGTCGAGATACGACCCAATCCCACCGTTTCAGCAGACGTCTGAGGAGCGGTCGGCACCGATCAACCGCGCCTGTTCCGCGCCCGCTCAGGAGGCAGAGTTCGCACTCGGTTCGCCTTGACTCGCAGGACGGTGGAGTCATCTTGCACTGCACACCCAGTCTTCCGAGTCAGCATTGAAAGTCATCCCCATGAGGTATTCCGTCAGATCCTGCTGGCAGGCTGTTCGTCCTGCGGCTGCTCCAGTGGTGCTCGCGCTCCTCACGACAGCGTCGGCGAGCGCGCAGTGTCCACCGCCAAATCCGAATCCTCCCAGCGTGCTCCTCTCCGAACTGCAGGCCGGCCAATACAACGTGGGAATGCAGAATGTGTTCGATTTCGGGCAGCCACCGCTCAGGAACCGATGGACTTCAGCGGGAGGCGGAGCGGCGGGTGCAGCTGCGGTCGACGCGTACCTGAAGACAAAGCCGGTGCCGGTGGTGCTCGGGCCTGGTGCGCGATTGCACTTGGTCGACAACCACCACCGCACGACCGGGATCTACACGCTCAGCGTCGAGCTGGGGTCGCAAGGGTTTCCGAACTATGTGTACTACCGGCTCATCGCTGACCTCAGTCATCTCGATTAGACGGCATTTTGGGCGGCCATGGTCCAAGGCGGACCGGTGCTTGGTGACGATTGCGAGCCGATCGGGACACTTCGGCATCAATGGGTGTGGCTCTTCGATCGAGGCGTGCAGCAGGATCCCAATCTGAGCCCGCCACCGATGATTCCCGACCTGCGGGACGATGTCATGCGCACGATCGCGGCGAGTGCCCGTTTCGTAAACGGGTTCGTCGATTTCGAGGACGATGAGACGGTGCACCCGGACTATGGGTGGTACTTCCAGGAGTTCTACTGGGCGAATCACCTCCGACCGCGAGTGTTCCTGCAGGGATCCGGGTGGGAGAAGACCGGCGGAAATCCGGGTGCCGAGTTCGTGTACCCCGCGGGATCGCTCCCTGAACTCGTGGCGAAGGCGGCGCTCCTGTGTCGGGATCCCGCGGCATCCGTGCTCCCGGGCTGGACCTGCGATGCGGATGTCAACTCGGATGCCGTGGTGGACGCGTTAGACCTGTCAATGGTACTCGGCGCATGGGAGTCGTTGGCGGCAGAGCGATACGGCTCCCCGACGACCGACTGCAATCGAGACGGGTTGGTCGATGGTGTGGACTTGGCAGTTGTCTTCCAAGGATGGGGCGCCTGCGCGCCGTAGCGCGCTCTCGCGCGCGCCGTGCTGCTCAAGATCAGCCCCGTGCGAGGTCAAATCGGTCGAGGTTCATGACCTTCGACCAAGCGTTTGCGAAGTCGCAGACGAACTTCTCCTTTGCGTCGTCGCTGGCGTAGACCTCGGCGAGCGCGCGCAGTTCCGAGTTCGATCCGAACGCGAGATCGACGCGGGTGGCGGTCCACTTTGGCTTGCCGCTGGCGCGGTCGGTGCCCGCGAAGTTCTCCTCGGCTGGCGAAGTCGGCGCCCACACCGTCGCCATGTCGAGGAGGTTGACGAAGAAGTCGTTGGTGAGCGATCCGGGGCGCGTCGTGAGCACGCCGAGTTGCGATCCATCGAAGTTCGCCCCCATCGCGCGCATCCCGCCGACGAGCACGGTCATCTCGGGGGCTGTGAGCGTCAGGAAGTCCGCCTTGTCGACGAGCAGTTGCTCGGTGCGGCGCGTGTGACAGCCGCTGCCGAGGTAGTTGCGGAAGCCGTCGGCCTTCGGCTCAAGCACCGCGAACGAATCGGCGTCGGTCATCTCCTGCGTCGCATCGGCGCGCCCAGGAGTGAATCGCACGGCAACTTCGAACCCGGCAGCGTTCGCTGCCTGTTCGACCGCCGCGCATCCAGCAAGCACGATGAGATCGGCGAGCGAGACCTGCGTCGCGCCGCTTGCACCGCCCGCGCCACCCGCACCGGCCGCAGCATTGAACTTCCCTTGGATCCCTTCGAGCACTCCGAGCACTTTCGCGAGCTCGGCAGGATTGTTCGCCGCCCAGTCGCGCTGCGGCGCAAGGCGGATTCGGGCACCATTCGCTCCGCCGCGCTTGTCGGTCCCGCGGAATGTGGACGCCGAGGCCCACGCCACGCGCACGAGTTGCGCGGTCGTGAGACCAGACGCGAGAATCGTTGCCTTCAGCGCCGCGATCTCCTTCGCCTCCACGAACTTGTGCTTCACCGCAGGCAGAGGGTCCTGCCAGATCATCCGTTCGCTCGGAACGAGCGGCCCCAAGTACCGCGCAAAGGGTCCCATGTCGCGATGCGTCAGCTTGAACCACGCCTGCGCGAACGCATCGGCGAACTCGCCGGGGTTCTTGTGGAACCGCCGAGAGATCTTCTCGTAGGCAGGGTCCGTGCGCAGCGCAAGATCGGTCGTGAGCATCACTGGCGCGTGGCGCTTCGTAGCGTCATGCGCATCCGCCACCGCCGTCGCCGCGCTCTCGTCGGTCGGGATCCACTGCGACGCTCCCGCGGGACTCTTGCTGAGCTTCCACTCGTAGCGAAACAGCGTGTCGAAGAACCCGTTGTCCCACTTCGTCGGGTGCGGGGTCCACGCGCCTTCGAGGCCGCTTGTGATCGCGTCGCCGCCCTTGCCGCTGCCGAAACTGTTGGCCCAGCCAAAGCCCATCTCTTGCAAAGCGCTGCCCTCAGGACTCGCGCCGACGAACTTGCCGGGATCCGCGGCGCCGTGGGTCTTGCCGAAGGTGTGACCACCCGCAATCAGCGCGACAGTCTCCTCGTCGTTCATCGCCATGCGCCCGAAGGTCTCGCGGATGTCGCGCGCCGACGCGAGCGGATCAGGCTTGCCGCCCGGTCCCTCGGGATTCACATAGATGAGTCCCATCTGCACCGCGCCGAGCGGATTCTCGAGATCGCGATCTCCCTGATACCGCTCGTCGCCGAGCCAAGTTCTCTCCGCCCCCCAGTAGGTGGTGTCGGGCTCCCATGCGTCCGCGCGGCCGGCGCCGAAGCCGAGCGTCTTGAACCCCATCGACTCGAGCGCGACATTGCCCGCGAGGATCATGAGATCCGCCCACGAGAGATTGTTGCCGTACTTCTTCTTGATCGGCCACAGGAGCCGGCGCGCCTTGTCGAGACTCGCGTTGTCGGGCCAACTGTTGAGCGGCGCGAACCGCTGCATCCCCGAACCGCCGCCGCCGCGACCGTCGCTGATGCGGTAGGTCCCCGCGCTGTGCCACGCCATCCGGATGAACAGCGGCCCGTAGTGGCCGTAATCCGCAGGCCACCACGGCTGCGACGACGTCATCAGGGAAGTGAGGTCTTTGCAGACTGCCGCGAGGTCGAGCGACTTGAACGCCTTCGCGTAGTCGAACTTCCCGCCCATCGGATCCGAGAGCGCAGAATTGCGCCGCAGCACTGCGAGGTCCAGCTGATTGGGCCACCACTCGTGGTTGGTCGTTCCCTGCGATGTGTTCTTCGAGAATCCGCCGGCGAAGGGGCACTTGGACGGGGTGGTGGTGGGTGACAGGTTGGTCATGGTGGTCATGCTGGTCATGGTGTACTCCTCCCGAGCGCGATGCGATGGGGGGGTGGATGGTAGGTGTCTCGCGCTGAAACGGTGGAATCGGTGGTGTTTCCCCACCGTTTCCAAGGTTTCAAGTGGGGAGCGGCCCGTGAGTCGTCGAGTTCGCGAGTGTCAGCCGCGCGCTCAGCCGCGCGCGAGACGGTCGCCGCTCAGCGTGTAGTTGTCGCCGGTGTGCGGGCACTTCCACTCGGCGTGGCCGGTGAGCGGGAGTTCGACTCGTTCGCCGAATGCGCTCATCCAGCCGATCTGCTTCGCGGGGACGCCGGCCATGAGTGCGAACGGCTTCACATCTCGGTTGATGACCGCGCCTGCGCCGATGAACGCGTGCTCGCCGACCGTGATGCCGCAGACAATCGTGCAGTTGGCGCCGAGCGTCGCGCCGCGCTTGACGAGCGTGTCGCGGTATTCGTCCTTGCGCGTGACCGCGGAGCGCGGGTTGTAGACATTCGTGAAGACCATGCTCGGTCCGCAGAAGACATCGTCTTCGATCGTCACGTTGTCGTAGACCGACACGTTGTTCTGGATCTTCACGTTGTTGCCGATGACAACGCGGTTGCCGACGAACACATTCTGGCCGAGCGAGCAGCGCTCGCCGATGCGTGCACCACCCGAGACATGCACGAAGTGCCAGATGCGCGACCCTGCGCCGATCTGCGCGCCGGCGTCGACGATGGCCGACGGGTGGATGGTGGCGGGGGGAAGGGTCGTCGCGCTCATCGCGTAATCGCCTCGACCTGCTGGCACAGGGGGTGGTAGTCGCCGGTGAGGGGGGAGAGTCGTGCGTGGCGGATCGCTTGCACCATCTCGACGGATGGCTTTGCGTCCATGAGCCCGTAGCCGCGACCCTCGAGGATCTCGCGGTAACTCACGGTGTGCAGGGCGGTGAAGCCGTCGCTGAACTCGAGCTCTTCGCCAGCGATGGTGATCGAGCGGAAGGTGCGCTGGCCCTTCGCGCGTTGAGCCTCGGGAAGGTGGTCGTTGTTGACCGAGAGGAACCAGCGCACGCGGGCGCGTTCGAGTTCGAGGACGCCGGACGCGCAGTCGTCCTGGCGACGATGAACTATTGACGAGCGCATGGAGCCGAAGATCCAGCCGAGCATGTCGAAGAAGTGCACTCCGATGTTCGTGGCGATTCCTCCGGACTGTTCGAGGTTGCCCTTCCAACTGCGTTGGTACCACTTGCCGCGCGAGGTGATGTAGGTCACGTCGATGTCGATGGGGGGGGCAGCAATGGCGCTGCCGGTGCCCGCCGCGCCGTGGGCGTAGCGATCGCGCAGGGCGATGATCGCAGGATGATGGCGCAACTGCAGGATCGTGTAGACGCGGTGGCCGGTCTCCGACTCGATCTCGGAGAGTGCGTCGACATTCCACGGATTCAGGACGATCGGTTTCTCGCAGATCGCGTGCGCTCCGTTGCGCAAGGCCATGCGGATGTGCGCGTCGTGCAGGTAGTTGGGCGAGCAAATCGAGACGAAGTCGACGCCTCGACCGTCGCGGCGCAACTTGTCGAGGTGGCGGTCAAACCGCTCGACTTCCGTGAAGAAATCGGCCTCGGGGAAGTACGAGTCCATCACGCCCACCGAGTCGTTCGGGTCGACCGCGGCGACCAGAGCGTTCCCGGTCTCCTTGATCGCCTTCAGATGCCGCGGGGCGATGAAACCAGCGATGCCGGTGAGGGCGAAGCCGATGTTTGATTGGCGAGGGAAGCCGCCGTCCGACTGCATGGCCACAGGGTACTCCGCGCGCAGCCCAGCTCCATCCACCTTCCCGCTTGGACCACGAGGAGTTCTGGCGCGAGCTAATGTTGTGTCCGAGCGCGCCGGGTCCACCGCACGATCTCAGCACGAGATAGGACCGCAAGCGCCGCAATGCAAGCACACGCGGCTGTCGCAATACCAAGTACGGGGGAGTCCGGGCGCGCACTTCGAATCCCAACGACAGCGGGCACGATGAACACAATTGCCAAGGCGATCGGCCAGACTAGGTTCTGTCTGGCGGATCGAGGAGCCTCAGGTATCACTGAATGAAGGCCAATCGCACGAACGCCATGAAACTTGCGGCGAGCTTGTCGAAGCGAGTGCCGACGCGCCTGCACTCCTTGAGCCATCCGACGCAGCGCTCGACGACGCTCCTGCGTTTGTCCACGCGGCGGTCGAGTCCGAGATCGCCGTCGCGCGCGATCTGGTCGCTGCGCTGCGGGATGACGGCCTCGACGCATCGGCGGGCGAGCCATCGCCGCACCCTTGGATAGCTGTATCCCTTGTCGCCGGCCG
>CANETX010000036.1 GCA_947441435.1 Planctomycetaceae bacterium | reverse complement strand
GCGTCCCCGAGGATCTTGATGACCATGTCATTGAGGTTGAGCGCCCCATCTCCCGGCGACCGCGCCAAGTCATCGAGCATCTTCTGGGCATCGGCGAGTTCGGGGTAGCGACCGAGCACCGTGGTGAGCGCGCGGCGCGCCTCGTTGATGCGACCCAGCTGCGCCAAGATCCGCGCACGGGTGAGATAGAACTGGGGAACCCCAGGGTTCTCGGTGATTCCTCGATCGATCTTGACGAGTGCGGCGCCGAGCTCGCCCCGCTCGACGAGGCTGATCGCGGAGAGGAGGTACAGCTCTGAGGCTGGCTTGTCGGCTCGCGCAAATACCTCTTCCAATCTGGTCACCGCCGTCAGGAAATCTCCCGTGGCGAACGCGATCTTGGCATCTGCGCGAATCAGCGCGAGCTCGCCTTCGCGTCCCGCCGCGAGTTCCTGCAGCCGGACGCGCGACGTCTTCATCAGTTCCAGCGCGGCCTTCTTCTCCGAGGGGCTGGCCGCTGCCTCCCAATCGGTGAAGTCGAGATCGCAGAGCTTCTCGGCTGCGGTCACGCGAATGTCATCCTGAAACGCCGAGAGCATGGAGACCCTGAGTCTCGGCACGGCGATGAGCCTCGTGTACGAGTCGCGCGCATCGGCGCGCTTCCCAGCCAACGACTGCGCCTGGGCGAGCGCACCCAGATGCAGGAGGGCCTGCGGATGAGCCTTTGTGTACTCGTCGAGGACCCTGATCATCCGCGCGGCGTACTCGGGATTGGTCGACACTCCCGCGAGCCGCGACATCTCCAGCATGCTTGCCGCGTCTGCCGTGGCAATCGTCCCGGGCTCGGTATTGGCGAGATCGCCCCCCTTCCAGAGGAGCGGAGCGATGACATCGTCGATGGACTTGGGAGTCACCGCCGGATCTCGCGAGAGTGCGCGAGTGAGAAGACGCGCCAGTTCCACCACGGTGATCGAGGGATCGTTGGCTGCGGCGAGCTTGGCCTTGGCGAGATCGGCCTCGAACACCTTGGTGCGTTCGGCGCTCTCGAAGGAGCGATTGGCGAATCCGAGCCGGGTCGCGTCCACGTGGATGGACTGGAGCAGTGCCGCCCAGACGTCCATTGCCTTCGGGTGGGCGACGAGGTACTCGCGTGCCGCGTTCTCGGCTTCGACGCGTTCCTCGACCGTGAGCACTGCGTCCATCGCCAGTTGTGCCTGGATCTTCAGGGACTCCACTTCCGCTCGCCGAGGCGCGTCGTCGGGGAGCTTCTCGAGCGCCTCCGTCGCGACATCGACGAGATCCTTCCAGAGTCCCGGATCCTCGAAGAGCATGGCGCGATCGCTTGCCGACGAGAGATAGAACATCCACTGGTCGCCATCCAAGGGAGCGGCGTCCGTGCGCTTGCGCAGCAGCCGCTCGCGGCGCGCATACAGCTCCTGCGCATCGCTGGAAGTCTTGGGCGTCATGCGGTCGAGCGTGTCGACCATTCGCTTGTTGTACTCAAGGTTGTTCGGCTTCTTGCTGACGGCGCGACCGAAGCGGCTCATTGCCTCCTGATACCGCGCGTACGCCTCGTCGGGCTTGCCGGCCTTCTCGGCGGCCTCGGCCGCGACAAGCGCCGCCTCGCCCAGTCGAACGTTGCGCTCGGGTGCTCCCGCGATCGTGAAGTACGCCACGCCGCCGAGCACCACGCCGGCGAACACGAGGAAGCCTCCGATGAGCAGGACGATCTTCTTGTTGAACTTGGTCTTTGCCATGTCAGGATTCTTTCGGGTCAGGGGCCTCGAGGGACGGCCAGTCAGGAAGGCACCACATCAGGTGCGGAAACAGGGGGGTGAGCAGATCGCCAACGCGCTGCGTCCAGATCTCAACCTCGTTGCCGCGGGTGGGCACCGAGAGCGAAAATTGTACTTTGCAGTAGTAGGCGTAACGGTTGTTGAGGTCGAAGGCATACGTCCGCACGACATACGGCGTCGCGGCGAGCCTGCCGTTGGCGATGAAGAAGTAGCCCCCCACAATCATGTGCTGAGGGGACTGCCCGTCTTGAAAGACCGTCACGGAGGCGTCGGACTCCCCCAGGGGCATCGAGACATCGTTCGCTCGGCGGGTCACCGGATCGGTGACCTTGGCCTGCGGGTATCGCTCGCCCGATTGTGGATCCACCGCAGCATCGCTTGTCGTCCAATCGGCGCGATCAAAGGGAATCCGAACGGTCGATGGATGCGCGACCATCGCCATCCCCGCCGCACCCCAACAACGCTCGGGGACATGCGGCACGGCGTCGACCATTCCCGTGTAGTAGGCGATGTGCAGGGAGAGGAGGCCCTTCTTCGGGTCGCCGTCGTACGCGTACTTCCGATCGAGATACTGGTTCGTGCCGAGGCTCTCGACCATCGCAGCGCCGAAGCGGCCATCGGGACCCCAACGCTTCCAGTGGCCAAGCGTGGCGGGAATCGTGTCGAGCGGCTCGCGGAGTTCGACGGCTTCCTTGCGCAGATAGAGATTGAGCGTGCCCACCGCACTCCGGAAGCCGACCGCCGAGAGGACGATGAGCGCCACGAGGCCGAGGAATGCGACGCGCACGCGCCGATCAAACTGCATGCGGCTCTCCCTCGGCGGGCACGAACAGATTTCGCAGGACCCAGAGCACCCCCATATAGAGGAAGAGCGCGGGCAACAGCCAGACGAAACCAATCATCTCGTGGAATTCCCCGTCGGCGAAGTTCTGGTCGAACATCGCAAAGACTCCCGTCGTGCCGACCCGCAGCACATTGACCCCCAGGGCGATGGGGATTCCTGCCGCGACGAGCGCGGCCCGCTGCCAGAACGAGTGGAGGTTGGTGTAGGCGAGAAAGACCCCGAGCGCCATGAAGGCGACCAGCATGCGCATTCCCGAGCATGCCTCCGCAACATTCAGTGGGTGCGCGATCCCTTCCGACCAGACTGTCAGCGTGTTGCCGCTGCGATCGACTTCGATGCCGAGCGCGGTCAGCATGAACTGCGCACCCACCGCCGACATGTCCTGCAACTGGAATGTGAGGCGGTTCATCAGCACTTCGGAGATCGACTGGCCGAACACCCACCAGTACGCGATGGGGAACCAGAGGAAGCGCATCGCGCGCGTGCCGAAGAGGAGCCACGCCGTTCCTGCGAGCGTCGTCACGATGCCCACGGACATCACGTTGTAATGGAAGAGCGGCTTGGGCCCGAAGACACACAGCAGATACCAACCGATTCCGAAGGCGACGGGCCACAGTCCCCACCAGCACGGAACAAACGGCTGCAACTTGGCGAGGTTCACGCGGTTGAGCCAGACGAAGTAGGCCGAAACGCCGGGGATCACGAGCACGTGACCCCAGTCGCTGGGCTGCGAGATCGCGAATCGCCACTGCTGCGAGGCAAAGTCTCCGAAGAGGTATCCATAGAGAAGGAGCAGCACCCCGCCCGCGGCCGCGGCCAGCGTCGGTGACGCCACCAGCAGGCGACTATCGCCTTGGCTTTGCGCCTGTCCTTGAGTCTCGGTCAGTGTCGACACTGTGGGCTCCATTGTGACATACCGCGATGCCCCATCTCATGTTCGGCCACAAACCAGAACGCCTTCAACGAACTCGGCCCCTCGGCGAGAGTGCCGCCACACTCAGAAATTGATGGTTTCCTGTGTGGGCGGCGGACCGAAGACATCGTTGCCCCAGTTTCGGTCGAGCAGGAATCCGAAGCCGTAGGTCATCCGGAACCCGTTGCGCATGACCGCCAGCGGTGTCGCCCAGAAGTTCGTGCCAATAATCACGAGGTCGTCCTTCTTCAGAACAATGTCGGGCTCGGCCATGTTGCGGATCGCCGAGAGGTTCACGCGGATGGCCGCCTGTCGTCCACCGGGGAGACGACGCACCAAGTCGACGCGCTCGGGAATCGCGATCGCGGTGAGGCCGCCGCTCGAGGCCACGAGCCGACTTAGTGTGAGACGCCCGACCGACGGAAGCTGGAAGACGCCAGGGCGCTGGATTTCGCCGTCGATGTAGACCATCCCGATGGGAGGGAACTGCACGTAGATCTCGTCGCCGGGGCGGACGATCACATTCTGCGATTGATCGCCCTTGATGAGCTGCTCGTATTCGATCTCGATGATGCGCGTGTTGAAGATCGCGCGCAGGTCCTTCTTCTTGGAACCTGCGGTGGCGAGCCCCTTCGCCGCGGCACCCGTCATGGCGCTGCCGGGCGCGACTTCGATGTTCGGCACGGACACCGTCGGCGGAGGCGCGGGTGTCGGCGGTGCATTCCCTGCCCTGATCCGCACCCATTGCTGGGAGTTCACATCGAAGATGAATGAGTCGCCTTCGTTGGACAACTGACTTGCGGGAGGGCGCTGCGTGAGGGTCGCCGCATCGACGACCGGTGGATCGGTGATGGTGATCGGCTCGAGCGAATCGACATCGATGATCGGAGCCGCTTGCGTGCCGCTGACCGCGCCGGGGCTTGGCGCGGGGGGCGGGGTTGGGGCAGGAGTTGGCGCGGCGGCAGGTTCGGGCGCCGGGGCGGGTGGCGGAGCAGGCTCGGGAGCGGGTGCTGGTGCGGGGGCCGGTGCGGGGGCGGTTGTCGGAGCTGGCGGCGCAGGTGGCGTCGGCGCGGGACCGAGTTGATTGATCAGCGAATCGATGTCAATTGGCTTCGATTCCTGCTGAATGACGGGAGGTTGAAGGGGACTCGGCGAGGTTCCCGTTGGGGCGGTCTGGTTCGAGTTGCCACTGCCAGGGACTGCGGCGCCTGCGTTCTCGACATCATGCTCGGTGCGCATGGATCGCACGACGAGGACTCGCTCGGTCACTGCTTCCGCGCCGTTGGCAAGAGCGAGCGCCTGCGTCACCCTGAAGTTCGGCTTGTCGAGGGCGTAGACGCCGGGGTTTTGAACCGCTCCCTGGATCGTGAACTCGAAGCTCCGCCCCTGCTCGATGTCGAGCGCGATCACGGGCTTCTTCAGAAACGAGCCGAGCTTCGCCGCGATCTCCAACCGCAACTCCTCAAGCGTGAGACCGCTGGCCTTGATCTCGTTGATCGCCGGCAGCCGAATGGCGCCGCCCGGATCGACCGTCCGCCGCATCTGCTCCGTTCGTCCTTGCTCGAGCAATTCGTAAATGTCGATGTTGATGACATCGCCGGGAGCGAGTCGGTACTGCAGCGTGTTGGCGATGAGATCCTGAGGCTCAGGCGGGCCCGTCACCCCGAGCGGCGTCTCTGGGGGTTCGATCACGTCGATCCGTTCGAGCACCGGCATCGTCGTCGGTGTGTTCTCGAAGTACCCCGTGCGGCTCGGGTCAAAATATGAGTCGGTCTCGCAGCCCGGAAGGAACACGATCGACAGAGCGACCAAGCAGATGGGTGCTACAGCGGTGCGCACGGAAGTCAGGTGTCGTGGGGATCGGTTCCGATACACGGGGAGGGGCAAATCTAGGGGGAAGTTCCTTCTAGGACGGGCCTTGGGGCAAGCAAGTTCTCCAAGACCGCCATTCTTGCTGCAACTCCAACGGTGACCTGACGGAGGATGCGACTGCGCGTGGGGTCATCTGCCACTTGATCGTCGATTTCCATCCCCCGATTCATGGGACCTGGATGCATGACGATGGCATGCGCTGGCATTCGGGCGGCGCGTTCTTGGGTCAGTCCGTACATGCTCCGATAATCTGTCGAGACTCCTCCGCCTGCCGCGCGCTCGAATTGCACTCGCAACATGATGACCGCATCGACTCCTTCGAGCGCGGCATCGAGATTGGTCATCGTCTTGACGGTGCCGGGTCCTTTCGAAATCTGCTCAAAGGCTGGGGTGACGAGAGTCGGCGGACCGACGAGCCTGACGCGCCCGCCGAGCATGGTGACTGCGTGGGTGGTTGACCGGGCCACGCGACTGTTGGTGATGTCGCCGACGATGGCGATGGTCCGGCCTTCGAGGGACCCGAACTCCTCTATGAGAGTTGTGGCATCAAGAAGTGCTTGAGTTGGGTGTTCGTGGCGGCCGTCGCCGGCGTTGATGACCGGACACGCGACCGCGTCGGCGACGATTTTTGCGCCGCCCGAAATGCTGGTGCGCACCACGATGGCCGCGACTCCCATGCACTCGATGTTGCGCGCGGTGTCGATGAGGGTCTCCCCCTTGCTGACGCTCGAGCCCGTCGGGGTGAGATTGAAAACGCTTCCGCCGAGGCGGTGGACGGCGGTCTCGAAGGAGCAGCGGGTTCTGGTCGAATCTTCAAGGAAGAGGTTGGCGACGACGCGGCCGGAGAGCGTTGTGCGATTGGGGGCGCGGCCTTCGGCGACGGCGAGACTCCCCCGCGTTGCATCGATGAGTCTGAGGAGGTCAGCCTTCGCCAGTCCTTCGATTGCCAGAAAGTCAGCCACGGACAGGGGTGCTCCTCGCGGGCGATAGTAGATCAATCGCCTCTGCGATGGAGTGGATCTCGATGAGCGTTGCGCCCCCGACGCGCTTGACCCCCTGCTGTGACTCGGGGATGACGATTGTTGTGCAACCGCGCCGGGTGGCTTCCGAGATTCTCTGTTCGAGCGTGCGCATGGGGCGAAGTTCGCCTGAGAGGCCAACTTCGCCGAGCACCGCGGTGCCCGGGGGGAGTGCGCGCCCCAGGTGTGCGCCTGCGATGGCGAGGCACGCGGCGAGATCGGCGGCGGGTTCGACGATGCGCATTCCGCCGGCGACCGAGGTGTAGATGTCCTGGTCGGCGAGGCGGAGTCCCGCGTGCTTTTCGAGGACGGCGATCATCATGGAGAGGCGACCGGAATCCATGCCGCTCGCCTTGCGCTTGGCGTTGCCGAGGAATCCTGCGGCGACGAGCGCTTGGATTTCGGCGAGGAGGACACGGCTTCCCGCCATCACGGGGACGATCGCCGTGCCCGGGCGAGGCTGCGCGGCGTTCGCGGCGGCGAGTGCCGACTCGTCGACTTCGGCGAGGCCGTCGCCGGTCATCTCGAAGAGGCCGATCTCGTGCGTGGAGCCGTAGCGATTCTTCGTCGCGCGCACGAGGCGGAAGGCGTGATGCCGATCGCCTTCGAAGGAGAGGACGACATCGACGAGGTGTTCGAGGAGTTTCGGCCCGGCGAGATCGCCTTCCTTCGTGACATGGCCGACGAGGAGGACCGCGGTGCCTGTGGCCTTTGCGAACTGCACGAGTTCGAGGCAGCAGCGGCGAAGTTGCGTCATCGAACCCGGCAGCGCGTCGGCATCGTGGCGCTGCACGAGCTGGATGCTGTCGATGGCCAGGAGCGATGCCTTGACGCGGCGCGCTTCGTTGATGATGCGCGCGACGGACGTCTCAGCGATCAGATAGAGGTTGTCGGAGGCGTTCGCACCGCTGTCCGCGCCGGGGCAGATGCGCTCGGCGCGGAGCTTCACCTGTTGCGCGCTCTCTTCGCTCGATGCGTAGAGGACGCGCTGCCCGCCCGCCGCAAGCGCCGAGAACGCCTGAAGGAGGAGCGTCGACTTGCCGATGCCGGGATCGCCGCCGACGAGGATCACGCTGCCGGGGACGATGCCTCCGCCGAGCGTTCGGTCGAACTCGCCGATTCCGCTGGGAATTCGCGGCACTTCGAGCGCGGAGACTTCGTGAAGGGGAAGCGCGGGGGCGCTGGCGGCTTCACCGGGAGCGGCGCGTGTCGATTCGCCCTCATCGCTGCCGGTGAATGTCTCCATCGTGTCCCATGTGCCGCACTCGAGGCAGCGCCCCGACCAGCGCGGCGCAATCGCCCCGCACTCGCGGCAGACGAAACTGGTTTTCACCTTGGACACGGGGCGAGTCTACGGGGGTCACTTCCCCCGATTGTGTGGCCAAACGTCCCTTGAAGGGCGGTTTCGCCACACACCCGTCACCCTCGTCACATCATTCGGCGCATCCGCCAGACCCAGGCGCCGAACTCAAGCAGCGCGTGGAGGCGGGCCTTCAACGGGATGGCGTTCTCGTGCTTGCCGAATGCGGTCTCGCGCCGCCAGATCCAGTAGCGGCCGCCGAAACGAAGGCGCGTCGTCACGCCGAGCCGCGCAAGCGCGAGGAGGGCGCGGATGGTGTCGAGCGGCGAAAGTCGCACGCGTCAGTTGTACCCCCCATCATGTGTGCCGAATCGGCCCATTTTGGGCCTATCCCGCACACATCATGAACTTGCGTGCGACGGAATGCGCCAGACTCGTCCAACGGTCAGTGGATCGAGATCGGGCCTTGGCGGGAGTCCTGGATCGCCTCGTCGCTGCGCGCCACGGGATGCGTGGACGCCGTCGCGACGATCTCGTCCTCGGTCGGCGAGAAGCGGCTGCCGATGATGGGGAGCCGGTGATTCGGATTGCGCTGCTGGGGGATGAGCGGCCGCACGACCCAGATGATCGCGAGGCACGCGAGCGAGGATGCCCAGAGGTACTGCGTCATCCCGAGGAAGGTCATTGTCGCGGCCGCCGTGAGGAAGAGGAGCGCCGCGGGAATCATGCCTTCCCACGCGAGCTTCATCAGTTGATCGAAACGGAATCGCGGGATCGTCCAGCGCACGGCCATGGCGAAGGCGAGCATCAGTGCGGTCTTGCCGAGCATGACGCCGACTTGCAGCAGCACGAGGGCGATGCTGCCTGAGGCCGGGAGATCGAGGCCGGGGAAGAGTCCGCCGAGCGGATTGACGCTCCAACCGCCGAGGAAGAGGAGCGCGAAGAACGCGCTGCCGGTGATGACATGGAAGTACTCCGCGAGGAAGAACATCGCGAAGCGCATCGACGAGTACTCGGTGTGGAAGCCGCCGACGAGTTCGCTCTCGGCTTCGGCGAGGTCGAACGGCGCGCGGTTCGCTTCCGCGAGGAGGCATGCGTAGAAGATGATGGCGACGAGCGGTTGCTGGATGAGGTTCCAACCGTGGAGTTGCTGCGAGGCGATGATCTGGTAGGGGTCGAGGCTGCCGGCGGCGAGGATGACGCAGAGAAGCGAGAGCCCCATCGGGATCTCGTAGGAAATCATCTGCGCGCTCGCGCGCAGTCCGCCGAGGAACGAGAACTTGCTGTTGCTCGCCCAGCCGCCGAGCGCGACGCCGTAGACGCCGAGGCTCGCGACCGCGATCAGGTAGATGATGCCGACGTTGAGGTTCGCCCCGGCGAAGCGGACGGAGTCGCCGATCGTAAAGCCGACCTTGGTGAGGAGGTCGGTCACGAATACGGGGAGCGTCGAGAGATCGAGCGTCCCTCCCCACGGAATGATGACGAATGCCGTCATCGCGGGGAGAATCGCGAGGCCTGGCCCGAGCGTGAAGAGCATGCGGTCAGCACCCGTGGGGGTGTGCTCTTCCTTCATGATGAACTTGAGGCCGTCGGCGATGGGCTGGAGAAGTCCGCGCGGGCCGACGCGATTGGGGCCGACGCGATCCTGCATCCACGCGCTCAGTTTGCGCTCGAGCATCACGCCGTACGCGCACCCCCCGAGGAGCACGTGAAGCATCGCCACTATGACGACGACGTTGACAACAAGCTGCAGGGAGGGCATGGGTTCGCGAGTCTAGCCCGCCCCCCGGTTACGGGCACTTCGCGACCTCTAGCGGTCGCGAAGTGCCCGTAACCGCGGGGTCTGCAACCGCGGGGTCTGCGACCGCGCGGGTGGAGGGCGGGGCGGCGCGGGGGGCGCGTGCGAGGTGCGGGAAGTAGTCCTGGATCGCGCTGACATCCCACGCGCCCGCTTGCAGCGCAGTGATCGCCTGCACCGCCGCGCGCGCGCCCGCGACCGTCGTCATGATCGGCGTGCCGGTGCGGACGGCAGTCGCGCGGATGCGTCCTTCGTCGGTGTGCGCGCCCTTGCGCGTCGGCGTATTGATGATGAGCGAGATTTCGCCCGAACGCAGGAGATCGACGACATTGGGTCGCTCGCCTTCGGCGATCTTGGCGATCTTCTGCGAAGTGACGCCGCTTGCTTCGAGGTACTCGTGCGTGCCTCGGCTGCAGACGAGCGAGAACCCTGCGGCGATGAGGCTGCGCGCGATGTCGATCGCCGCCTTCTTGTCATCTTCGCGGACGCTGAGGAACACCTTGCCCTTCGTCGGGAGCATGACACCTGCCGCCATTTGGGCTTTGGCGAAGGCGACGGCGAGCGAGCGATCCGCTCCCATGACTTCGCCGGTTGAGCGCATTTCGGGGCCGAGGATGACATCGACGCCCGGGAACTTCGCGAACGGGAAGACGGATTCCTTGACGCTGTAGAAGCCTGCGTCGGGGAGTTCCTTGAGTTTCAGCGAGTCGAGCGAGGCACCCATCATGGTCTGCGCCGCGATGCGCGCGAACGAGACTCCCTTCGACTTGGAGACGAATGGCGCGGTGCGTGAGGCGCGGGGGTTCACTTCAAGGATGTAGAGGACGTCGTCCTTGCAGGCCATCTGCACATTCATGAGGCCTCGCACGCGCAGGCGCTTCGCGAGTGCGAGCGCACTCGTGCGGATGCGTTCGACCATCGACGGCGGCAGCGAGTACGGCGGGATCGTGCAGGTCGAGTCGCCTGAGTGGATGCCCGCTTCCTCAATGTGTTCCATCACGCCGCAGATGACGGCGCGCGACGGATCAGTCGAGAGGGTGATCTGCCGCGAGCGGCTCGCTTCGTCGGGAATGAAGTCCGCGACGACATCGACATCGACTTCGATCGCGTCGGAGAGGAACCGGTCGATGAGGATCGGACGGTTCGCGAGTTCGCTGACGTCGACCGCTTCGGACATGTACCGCTTGAGGCTTGATTCGTCGAAGCAGGTTTCCATGCCGCGGCCACCGAGGACATACGAGGGCCGCACGAGCACGGGGTAGCCAATGCGCGCGGCGATCTCGATCGCGTCGGCAGTCGAGCGAGCGATGCCGCTGGGAGGTTGCGCGAGCCCGAGTTCGTCGAGCATCGCCTTGAATCGGTCGCGATCCTCGGCGAGATCGATCGAGTCGATCCCCGTGCCGATGAGAGGGACGCCCGCGGCGTGCAGCCCATGTGCGAGATTGAGCGGCGTCTGCCCGCCGAACTGGACGATCACTCCCGCGACGGTTCCGGTGCGCGCTTCGACATCGATGCCGCCGCCGTTGAGCCGCTCGATCACATTGAGGACATCCTCGAGTGTCAACGGCTCAAAGAAGAGGAGATCGCTCGTGTCGTAATCGGTCGAGACTGTCTCGGGATTCGAGTTGATCATCACGCTCTCGAAACCCATCTCTTCGCAAGCGAACGCGGCCTGGCAGCAGCAGTAGTCGAACTCGATCCCCTGCCCGATGCGGTTGGGGCCGCCTCCCAAGATGATGATCTTGGGCCGCGCGGAGACGCGGATCTCGTCGTCGAACTGCTGCGCGCCGTTGGTGGTGAGCGGGCGCTCGTAGGTCGAGTAGTAGTACGGTGTGACCGCCTCGAACTCGGCCGCGCAGGTGTCGACGAGTTTGTAGACGGGCTCGATGCCGAGCCGCTTGCGCTGCGCGCGCACGGCGAGGATGGTCTTCGCGCTGATCGCGCCGAGATAGAGGTACGCGAGTTGTGCGTCGGAGTAGCCGAGTTCCTTCGCCTGACGAAGCGTCGCGGCTGGAAGGTCTTCGAGGCGATCGACACTGCACAGCACATCCTCAAATTCGCAGAGTTGCGCGATCTGGTCGAGGTACCAGCGGTCGTAGCCGGTGGCCTTCGCGACTTCTTCGATCGTCCAGCCCATCTTGAGCGCGTAGCGGACGAAGTAGAGCCGCCCCTGGCTGGGCACATTCAGTTTGCGCCGCAGCAGTTCGTCGGGGATCGGCCACACAGGCTGCGATCCGTCAGCGAGTTCGATGCGCGAGGCGCGGCGAGCGGCGAGCCACTTGTCGTTGGCGTCGAGGCCGAGGCCGAAGCGCTTCACCTCCATCGAGCGGATTGCCTTCTGCAGCGCCTCCTTGAAGGTGCGACCGATGGACATGGCCTCGCCGACGCTCTTCATCTGCGTGGTGAGTGTCTCGTCGGCTTCTGGGAACTTCTCGAAGGTCCAGCGTGGCATCTTCACGACGACGTAGTCGATGGACGGCTCGAAGCAGGCGCTCGTCGATCCGGTGATGTCGTTGCGAAGTTCATCGAGCGAGTAGCCCACGGCGAGTTTCGCCGCGATCTTGGCGATCGGGAATCCAGTCGCCTTCGACGCGAGCGCCGAGGAGCGCGAGACGCGCGGGTTCATTTCGACGACGACCATCTGGCCCGAAACCGGGTTGATCGCGAACTGCACATTGGACCCGCCGGTCTCGACGCCGACCGCGCGCATGATCGCGAATGCTGCGTCGCGCATCCGCTGGTATTCCCGGTCAGTCAGCGTCTGGATCGGCGCGACGGTGATCGAGTCGCCGGTGTGCACTCCCATCGCGTCGATGTTCTCAATGCCGCAGACGACGATGCAGTTGTCCTTGCGGTCGCGGATGACCTCAAGTTCGTACTCCTTCCATCCGAGCGCGCTCTGATCGATGAGGACCTGCCCGATCATGCTCGCGGCGAGACCGCGGCGGATGATGTCCTCGAACTCTTCGAGGTTGTAGGCGATGCCGCCGCCGCTGCCGCCGAGCGTGAACGCGGGGCGGATGATCGCGGGGAGGCCGATCTCCTCGAGGAAGATCTTGGCGTCGTCGAGGTTGGTGACCGTGCGCGAGTGCGGCTGGGAGAGTCCGAGTCGAGTGACGAGGTTGCGGAAGGCCTCGCGGTCTTCGGCGCGGCGGATCGCTTCGCGCGACGCGCCGATCATGGCGACGCCGAACTTCTCCAGCACGCCGCTGTCGTGGAGCGCGCACGCGCAGTTGAGCGCCGTCTGGCCGCCGAGCGTCGGGAGCAGCGCGTCGATTGGCGTGCCGCGCGCCTTCTCCTTGGCGAGAATGCGCTCGACGGCCTCCGGCGTGATCGGTTCGATGTAGGTCCGGTCGCTGAACGCCGGGTCGGTCATGATCGTCGCGGGATTCGAGTTGACGAGGACGACGCGGTAGCCCTCTTCGCGCAGCGCCTTGCACGCCTGGGTCCCGGAGTAGTCGAACTCGCACCCCTGGCCAATGACGATGGGTCCGGAACCGATGATGAGTATCGTGTGGATGTCGTCGCGGCGCGGCATTCGAGTCCCAACTATAACGGCGAAGGCGACATTCGATGAACGAGAAACCATGCGAGGCAGAGCGATTCCCAATACTGCTCGCGCTCATTCGGCCCTGCGCGCGGTTCTGGCTGCGGCTTGTGCATCGCGCGCGCATCGAGATGCGCACGGCCGAGGGGGTCGCGGTGCCGGTGGACGGACCGCTCATCGTCGTCGCCAACCATGTTTCGGGGATCGATCCGGTTCTTGTGCAGGCGTGGCTCGGTCGGCCCATCCGCTGGATGATGGAGCGGGCGGTGATGCTGTCGGCCGCGGCATGGCTGTGGCGCGCGATCCGCGTGATTCCCGTCGAGGCGTCGGGGACGACGGCGCTGCGTGAGGCGATGCGCACGCTTAGTGCTGGCGGAGTTGTCGGGATTTTTCCGGAGGGGCAGATCGCGCGGCCTCCGGGAAAGGTGCAGGTCTTTCGGAGGGGGCTCGCGGCGCTCGCGCGACGGACGGACTCGAAGGTGGCGGTGTTCGTGATCGACGGGATTCCTGCGTGTGGCAATCCATTCGTGAGTCTCGTGCGGCCCAGTCGCGCGCGGCTTCGGCTCGTCGCGATCGTCGAACCTGCGGCGACGGCAGAGGCCGAGGAGTCGTGGACGCAGTCGCTGCGACAGTCGATGGCGCGGGCGCTCGATGTCCCAGCGGATACGCTGCCACGCGCATGATCACGCGCGTCGAAGGGATGCTCGAGTCGGTGGATGGATCGCAAGTCGTCGTCGCCGTGGGGGACACCGCATATGAGATTTCGGTGCCGAGCGCGGATGTCGGTGTGCTGTTTGGCCGCGTGGGCGGGCGGGTGACGCTGCACACGCTGCACTATCTCGAATCGCAGGGGCAAGGGGCGAGTTTTTGGCCCAAGCTCATCGGGTTTCAGTCCGCGAAGGACCGCGCGTTCTTTGAGCTCGTGACGACCGTCAAGGGCATCGGCGTCCGGCGCGCGCTGCGTGCGCTGACGATTCCGTTCCCGCGCATTGCCGAGGCGATCGTGATGAAGGATCTGGCGCTGCTGACGAGCCTCCCCGAGATCGGCCGCAAGACTGCGGAGACGATGGTGCTGGAGTTGCGCGACAAGGTCGACGCGTATGCGGCCGCGAGTCGGAGTGCCGTTGGTGGAGGCGGTGGCGCGGCGGTCGGTGCCGGCGGCGCGGGTGGTGGTGGCGTGGCGCGTACCGCCAAGGGGGCGAAGGCCGCTGCGGCGGCGGCTGCTGCAGCTGCCGGAGTCGGCATCGACGCTGGCGGCGGCCTCAACGCAGCGACGGTCATGGATGCGGTTGGGGTGCTCGTGCAATTGGGCGAGTCGCGTTCCGACGCGCGCGCACTCATCGACAAGGCGATCGAACGCGATGCGGCGCTCGCGACGGCGGACGGTCTCGTCGCTGCCGCGCTCGCGTCGAAGGGATTGGCGCGATGAGTGCGGGTGCCCACCGTTACGCGATGATCATGGCGGGCGGATCGGGGACGCGCCTGTGGCCGATGAGCCGCGCGAGCCGACCAAAACAACTTGTTCCATTCATTGGCGGCAAGTCGCTCCTGCAATTGGCCGCGGCGCGGCTCGATGGAGTCGTCGCGCCTGATCATCGACTGGTCTGCGCGTCGAATTCATACGCGAAGGATGTGCTCGCGACGGTACCCGGCCTGTCGGCGGCGAATTTCCTCGGCGAACCCGAGGGGCGCGACACGCTCAACGCAGTCGGGTTCGCAGCGGCGGCGCTCGCGAAGCGCGACCCCGACGCGATCTTCATCGTCGTGACGAGCGATCATGTGATCGAGCCGCAGGACGAGTTCGCGCGCCAGGTCGATCTTGGGTTCCGGCTCGTCGAGGCGGACGCAAGCCGCATCGTCACCTTCGCGATCACGCCGACATTCCCCGCGACGGGCTACGGGTATGTGGAGATCGGGGAGGGGATCGCGGGCTTCGCTGGCGCCCATCGCACGAAACGGTTCGTCGAGAAGCCTGATCTGGCGCGGGCCAAGGAGTTCCTTGCGGCGGGCACCTTCGGCTGGAACAGCGGAATGTTCATCTTCAGTGCAAAGACCTGCCTCGACGCGATTGGTTGGTTCAAGCCGGAGAATCGTGCGGGGCTGGCGAAGATCGGCGAGGCTTGGGGGACGCCAGCGGCGGCATCGACTGTCGCAAGCGTTTATCCAACGCTCGGAAAGATCAGCGTCGACCATGGCCTCATGGAGAAGGCCGCGGTCGACCCGCGCCTAACCGTCTGCGCGGTGCCGATGGCGATTTCGTGGAAGGATGTGGGAAGTTGGCCCACCTATGCCGGGGTCACCCCTGCGGATTCTTCGGGGAATCGGCTGAGTGCCCGCACCACGATCGTCGATTCGCGGGACAATGTGATCGTGAGCGATGACCCGGCCCATATGGTGGCCGCGGTCGGCGTCGAGGGTCTGGTCATCGTCCACACGCGCGACGCGACGCTCGTTTGTCGTGCTGACGACGCGGAACGCGTCAAGGACCTTGCGGCACGGATGCCTCCCGAGTTGCGGTAGCAATCGGCATCGGTGTCGGTGGAACTCCAATGAGATACCTCGCGATTGATCTCGGCGACAAGCGAACGGGCGTTGCCTGCGGCGACGACATCCTTCGTCTGCCGAGTCCGATCGAGGTGATCGAGGCGCCGACGCGCGAGGTGCTCCTGTCGCGGCTCGACAAGGTGGTGCGCGAGTACGGTCCGGACGCGCTCATCGTTGGACTGCCCATGAACATGGATGGCTCAGAGGGGACGCGTGCAACGCTCGCGCGCGAATTCGCCGATCAGTGCGCGGCCAGATTCGCGCTCAAGGCGATCATGCAGGACGAGCGCCTCACGAGCTTCGCCGCAGAGGCGCACCTCGACCGCAGCGGCAAGACCCACGGCCAGAAGAAGCGCATGCGCGACGCGCTCGCCGCCTGCGAAGTCCTCAAAGACTTCTTCGGGCGGTGCTAGGACCGCCCCCCCACATACCCCTCTGAATTGGTCATCCATTCGACTTTTTCTCGAATGGACGACCAAATCCAGGGGGACGGGTAGTGCGGAGGGACGCGCGGGACGAGGGACGAAGCACCCGGGGTTCGCGGTGCCTACTCAGAGACCGCAGGCTGCGCGATCGAGGTACCAGGTCACGCTCGCGCTCGGCCCGATCCCCTTGATGGGGAGTTCGTGGAGATCGTCGCTGCCGGTGGCGACGCGGGCGATCATCTCGGCCTTCGAGTTGCCGACGACGAGTACCGCCTTCGCTCGCGCGGC
>CANETX010000035.1 GCA_947441435.1 Planctomycetaceae bacterium | reverse complement strand
TCCCACACGCCGACCTCGTAGAGCCGCGCGATACCCGGGTGCTCCAATCCGGCGAGCATCTTCCCTTCATGGGCACCCAGCACCGGTGCACCCCCGGGGGTCGGCCAGAGAAGTTTCAGCGCAACCTCGCGGGCCGGATCGTGCTGCCGTGCCCGAAAGACCTGGCCGCTGGAACCCTCACCGATGAACTCGATGAGTTCGAATCTCCCGATCGACTGGCCGAGGCTGGGTAGGAGCGACAGGGCTTCATCGCCGGCATCCTCATCCGACTCACCCTCAAGTGACGCATGGGATCGGAGCAACTCACTCGCCTCCGCAAGCACCTCAGGAGAGAACTGCGCCCGCGCCCCGGCATCGTCCCCATTGGCAAGGAGTTCGAAACAGCGGTGGAGTTCGTCGAGGTTCATCGTCGCCGACGGACTGTGAGAGCCGACTTGGCCGCCGTGACGGAATCCTACGAACTGTGCGAGAGTTTGCCTCACATGACGGGCAGCGTCGCTTGAGAGTGCGCGTGACGGGCGGTGCGGCCGTACGCTTGGAGGCCATTCTGACAGAGTTCCCGACACAGCAGGCTCGACAGCAGGTCATCGATGAGTTGCTGCTCGTGCATCGCGCAGGCGATCCGACGGCGATCGCGCGGCTCTGGGCGGAGGTCTACTCGGAGGTCAAGCGCTTGGCGCGCAGCGTCTTGGCCGGTCAGGGGGCATCCCGACCGATCGACACGACCGTCCTCGTCCACGAGCTCTATCTCAAGATGGGCGGGGCTTCGTTCGACAATCGCGCCCACCTGTTCGGGTCACTGGTCCGAATGATGGGGCAGATCATCATCGACGCGGGCAGACGGCGGCAGCGGCTGCGCCACCACGAGCGTGAGGCCGCAGTGCTCGCGAGCGTCACGCTGGACCCGGGCAAGATCGGTCTGGCCGACGATTCGCTTGGTGACGGGGTCGTCACGGCGCAGATCATCGACGCGATGGATCGGCTGGATCGGCTGGCCCCACGCCCGGCCGCGGTCGCATGGCTCCGATTCGTCGGCGCACTCACAGTGCCGCAAGTGGCCGAGTGCTTGGGGGTTTCGGAACGGACAGTGAAGGGGGATTGGGCATTCGCACGGGCGTGGCTGCACCGAGAACTGACGGTCCTTGGGCTGAAACCCAGGATCACCGGGAACCATTCTGGAGGACATGATGAAGACTGAGACCCATGAACCGCAGGCAGACACCGTCCGGTGGGAGATGATCCAAGCCCAGTTTGAGGCGCTTCGCCACGAGCCCAGCGCGCTCTGGCACGCACGCCTCAAGGAGAACTTTCCTGAGGGTGATCCCGCCATCTATGACATTCTTTCGCTGTTGGTCGCGAATCGGGCGGCGGTCGAAGACTCGCCGACTCCGTAGCCCGCGACGCGGTCGCGGTGTGGGGAGCCTGCGTTGCCCCACTTCCCCGCGAGCGTCGTTTGTAGGGGCGATCTAGGTGGTAGGGGGCCGCGCAATCGGCCTCGCTCGGGTTGCAAGAAGCAAAGGAGTAGAAAGATGAAGTTGAGCCCTTCCGTCGGTGGAGTTTGGGGAGTATTGGGGATGTCCTTGGCCACGATAGCGGTGTCGTTCGGTCTCGTCGTCGATGACGCATCGGCCGGCGGATGTCCTACGACGATCCGAGTGCCTGAAGATGCCGCGAGCATCAACCAAGCGGCGGCGATGGTGTGCGCGAACACAACGGCCGAGATCTTGCTCGGGCCAGGGACTTGGCCCGCGCACATCCTGAGCGCCCCCCAGTCGTCCATTGTCATCAGGGGCAGCGGTATCGCCACCTGCACCGTTGTGCCGGTGGTGCCTGACGGAGGGGTCATTGCCAACGGTCACTGGGACGGTGCACGCATCCGATTCGCTGACCTAACCCTGCAGGGAGTCGGCGGCGGCGACAACTTGCGAACCACCTTCACGGGATGCCGAGTCGCCAACTGCACCGGGAACTTCTTCCCAGAGGAGCAGCCGCTGACCGACACAGAGTTCGTGGATTGCAACCCCGGTTCTTGGGGAGTGTTGTACTTGCAGAGTGACACCACCATCTCGAACTGTTCCTTTTTGCGGTGTAACAGGGCGATTCTCTACTGGCCGGGAGCCAGCTTGCCCGCGGACATGGTCATCAGCGACTGCGCCTTCACCGACTGCCTCAATCACTGCATCTGGATAAGGGACGGTGACGGGTCAGCAGACACCTTTCCGATGCGAATCATCAACTGCACATTCCAGAACACCGAGGGGCGTGGCATATACGCAGAACTCAGCGCTCCGACCCTTGGCCCGATCAATGAACTCTTCGTGGAGAGCTGTTCCTTCATCGACAGCACCCTCTCCAGCGGCAACGGGGCGGCCATCCATCTTGGAGGCGCGACAGCCGAGTACACCGCGGCGGCAATCAGCACGACGCTGACGAACTGCACGTTCACGAACAACAGTGCGCTGTCGGGCGGGGCGGTCAACGCGAAGAAGCACCAGCCGCTGACGCTGACCAACTGCACATTCACGGGCAACACGGCAGAGGCCACGGCGGGCACCGGCGGCGCGATCTCGCACGAGGGACCGCTGACAGCCGCGAGTTGCGTGTTCACCGGAAACACCGCAGGCGCGGGAGGGGCTCATGCGAGCAGAGTGACCGCTGACTTGGTTGGATGCACATTCTCGAACAACCACGCCATTTATGGGGGTGCGAGTTACACCGAGGGGTGCGTGTTGACGATTTCCGAATCTTCCTTCATCGCCAACACGGCTTCGAACTACTACTGGGAGTCGGGCGGGGCGATAGAGACCAATGGGGGAACCGCAACCATCACTGGTTCGCAGTTCGTGGGCAATCACGCAAACGGAAGTGGCGGAGCGATTGCGGCGCTGAATCCCAGCGCCAATGGATGGTGGAAGCCAGTAAGGATTGCCGACTGCTCGTTCGTGAACAACGGTGCCGCCTTTTACGGTGGTGGCGTCTACTTTCATGGGAACGGCATCCAGGGGGCCACCATCTCCGGCTGCCGCTTCGAGGGCAACACCGCGCCAACCGGTTCAGCCGTGATGACCTACGGACTTGAATTTCAACTTGGCATTGCCGACTGTGACATTGTCTCGGCGGGAACCGGCAGCACCCTGTTTGCGCAGCAGCCAGGCTCAGTTCCCGGGGGGTTGGTTGTGGGAACGACGATTATCTGTGGAATCCCGAGCGTCCCGATGTGGGGAGCGACCGATGCCGGAGGGAACTGCTTCGTCGCCTCGTGCGCCGACTCTGACAACAACGGCACGCCCGACGCCTGCCAGATCGTGACGGTGCCCGGCGACTACGCGAGTGTGCAGCTTGCGATCGACTCGACGCCAGCGGGGGAGTACAGGATTGTGTCGGTTGGCGCGGGCACATTCGCTGGCCCGATCTCGTTTGGTGGCCGGAGTGTCGTCGTGCGCGGCGCTGGTGCAGGGCAGACGATCATCGAGGGGACGGGCGGCGCAACGACCTCGGTCGTCGGATTCACCGGCGGTGAGCCGGCATCGGCTGCGCTCGAAGGCGTCACGATTCGCGGCGGCACGACTGGCACTCCATTCCCATGGCTGCCCTCGGCGCTCGCGGGCGGGGGAGTCATGTCATTCAACTCGGCGGCGAGTCTGCGTAACTGCGTGGTGGAACTCAACGACGCAGGATTCGGCGGAGGCGCCTACTTCTGGCAGTCGACCGGTGCGATCGAGAACTGCATCTTCCGCGGCAATGGCGCCTCGAGCGACGGCGGAGGGATCCAGATCTACGGCGGAAGCGTGGCGGTGGTCGACACACTCATCGAGAGCAACGAAGCCAATGGCCGCGGTGGAGGCATCCACTTGGTCGAGGGGACACCTTCGCTGACCCGGACGACTGTGCGCACCAACTTCTCGAACAATGTGGCTGCAGGAGTGTCGTGGGTGCCTGGCGGAGATGAGGCGGCGTACCTCGCTGTCGTCGACTCTGATGTCACGGGCAACACTGCGGCAAAGCGGTACGGCGGTGTCGCCATCGTCCCCAACGGCGCGACTGCGGCATCCTTGTCAGGGACCGTCGTCTGCGACAACACGCCATGGCCAAACATCTCTGGTCCGTGGGAGAGCCTCGGCGGGAACGAGGTCTGCATCTGCGTCGGCGACATCATCGTGGATGGTGCCGTGAACGCAGTCGACCTTTCCAGCCTGCTCGGCGCGTGGGGTACATCAGGACTGCCCACCGGTGCGCCCGATGTCAATCACGACGGCATCGTGGATGGATTCGACCTTGGATCGTTGCTCGGCTCGTGGGGCAGTTGCTCGCCCTGAGCGATGACCTCCGCGTCATGGTGAACTGACCCCGCCGTCGCCGTCGCCGCCACCGTTGCCTGCGTCCTGCGCGAACACGGTCACGACTCCCGGTCCTGGTGAACTGTCGGGATTGCCGAGTCGGCCGACAAGCAGCAGGGGAGTGCCGTTCGCTCGGGCAGGCCCGCGGCCGAGCGCGACTCGGTAGCCGTCGTGGCACTCGAACGCCGCTTGTGAAGAGTCGACGCGCGAGATCGTCGCCTGCTCAAGAGGTCCGTCGACCCGCACCAGATAGACCGCTCCCGCTCCGGCGATGCTCTGGGACCCCATCGTGCAGGACTCCGAGGCGCCGATGGCGAGCAGCCCATCGCGCAGCGCGAGCGAGACGCCGAAGGCTTCAGGCCGCGGCGAACCATCGGCGCACCAGGGATCGGGGGAGTCGATGGTGCCGACATGGTCCCATCGCTCCGACTGGGTTCCGCCATCGACGCATCTGTAGAGATGCACTCTCCCTGAACGCTCCGGCGCCATGCCCTCTGGTTCGCGCGACTCCTGCGGAGCCCCGACCGCGATCAGGTCCCCGTCAGCTGCGACGCTGGTGCCGAATCGCGCGTAGTTCTGCGGTGTCGGTGCGTGCAGTCGCGCAACGCGCACCCATTCATCCTTGCCGAGCCGAAAGACATCGGCTGAGCCGCGCGAAGAGCCAACTACGGATTGGCCGGGAGCGCCCACGACGATGACACCTCCGCCATCACCCGCGGCACCGGCAGCACCCGCAGCGGAGACCGCGACACTGCTTCCGTATCGCATCCCCATCTGAACATCGGGGACCTCAAGCACCGCCTCGCACTGCCACTGGCCCTCGCGTTCGACGAAGACCTCGGCGAACCCGCGCGCGAACGCCACACCCGAGTGCTCGGGAGATCCCACGACGACGCGATCGCCGTCTGTGGCGACGGCCGATCCGAATTGCGCACCCGCGCGGGAGTCCTTCGAGCGAAGCGTGGCCATCCGCTCAAACCGCGCATCGCCGTGGCGCACCGCACCGTAGAGATGGACCGCTCCCGCTTGGAATCCACCGGGCCATCCGCCAAGGGAATGCTCGCGTGTCGCATCTTCGCGCGGGGCGCCGATGACAAGCAACGCTCCCGAGCGCCCGAACGCCAGCGCGCCGCCGAATCCGGCGCGCACGAGTCCATCCGGATGCCCGATCGCACCCACGAACTCCGCGCCGCCGCCGCGCCATCTCCACAGCGCCACGCGGCCGGCATCAACACCCAAGTCCTGGTCCCACCCGCCGCCCACCGCGAGCAGCCCGGTGTCACTCGCCGCGACGGCCACACCAAGTCCCAGCGGCATGAGCTCCGCCGGGGACTTGAGTATGGCCGCTTCGAACCAGCCCTGCGCTTGGCCGCGCGCCCGCAGGGCTCCCTCCGCCGCTTTCGCCGCGCTCGCCTCCGTCGCACCCTTCGCCGCCAGCAGCGCGATCCATGCCGCTGCCGCCACGAGTCCTTTCACGATCCATCCGCTTCCCATGGCGCGGGAACATAGACCCGCGCCGCGCCGCTCCAGAGAATCTCCCCCTTTTTCTTCTCGCGGTACAACAGGGCGATGCAGCGAGAGATCTACAAGTACTCAACCGGCAGCGTCGCGTGCGAGGGTCTCGTCGCGCGCAAGGCGAACCTCGCCATTCCCGCGCCGGTCGTCGTGCTCTTCCATCATTGGTGCGGCCGTGACGCGCTCATGGACTCGAACTCCGAGCGGATCGCAAACATGGGCGCGATCGCATTCGCCGCCGATCTCTACGGCGGCCACACGACCGCCGTCGAGCGCGACGCCTGCGCGGCGCTTATGAATCCATTCATCGCGGACCGCGCCATGCTCCGCGAGCGCCTGCGCGCAACCGTCGCCGCCGCACAGCGAATTCCCGGCGCGGATGGGCAGAAGATCGTCGTCATCGGCTACTGCTTTGGCGGCCTGTGCGCCTTCGACTGCGCGCGTGCGAACCTGCCGGGGGTGCTCGGTGTCGCGGGATTCCATGGACTGTTCACCCCACCCAACCTTGGACCGCAGGCGCCGATCGCGGCACGCGTGCTCGCCCTGCACGGCTACGACGATCCGATGGCGCCTCCCGATGCGGTGCTCGGCTTCGCCAAGGAGATGACCGCGGCTGGCGCACGATGGGAACTCGACGCCTACGGCCAGACCGTCCATGCGTTCACGAATCCGCAGGCGCTCGACCGCGCTGCGGGAGTCCACTACGACGAGCTTGCGTGCACCCGCGCCTACGCACGCGTTGAGGGGTTTCTCAAGGAGTGCTTCGCGACCCCCTGATTTCCATCAGATTGAGTCTTCGGAAGACTCAATTCGATGGAAATGGGGGGGGCACGTTGGTGCGCGCCGAAGCGTGGCGCGGGCGTTAGCGCCCGCGCTTGCCGCGACGGCCTTGCTTGAAACCCTTCTTGTGGCCGCGTTCAGTCCTCGGAGCGCCGCGACCGCCGACGAATCCGCGATCGCGCTTGCCGCGCGCCTCGGTTCCGCCGTCTTTCGTCGCGCCGTCGCCGCTGGCACCGCCGCCACCGCCGCCCGATCGCCGTGTCACTCGCACGAGCGTCAAGTCCATCTGCCGCATCGCGAGGTCGATCACACCGATCTTCACTTCGACCGCATCGCCGACACCGAGGCTCGCTCCACTGCGCGGGCTCGTCAGCCGTCCGGTTGACTCGCTGCGCGTCCAGCGTTCGTCGCCGCCCTTGCCGCCGCCCTTGCCCCCGGTCCTGCCGCCGCCGCCCATCTCGCGCATGCGGATCATTCCGTCGGCGAGGAATCGATCGAGCATCACGAACGCGCCGCTGCCGCCCTTCGACACTCCAGTGACAACTCCGGTCAGCGTTTCGGCCATGAAGTGGTCGTGGAGGAACTGAAGGACGAGGAAACTCCGCAGCTCGCGCTCGGCGCCCTCTGAGTTGACTTCCGCCTCGGAGCAGTGCTCGCCGGCGGCGACAAGCGATTCCGCATTCTCGACGCGGGGATCGCTGCGCAGCGACATGAGCAGATCGCGCCGACGCTTGCCCCCCGGCGGACTTCGCCCGTTGTCCGTGAGTTCGGCCCAGGCGTCGAGCATCCGATGCGTAATGAGATCGGGATAGCGCCGAATCGGGCTCGTGAAGTGCAGGTAGTGCTCGCTCGCGAGCGCGAAGTGGCCCACGAGTGCCGGTGCGTAGACCGCCTTGGCCATCGACCGCAGGACCGCGAAGTGGATGGCCCGCTCGGTGTCGGTGCCCCGTGACGCGTCGAGCAGCGCCTGAAGATCCTTGCGCGTCGGTGTGTCCGGCAGTTTCACCTTGGCGGCGCGTGCGACCACGCGCAGCTCTTCGATGTCGTGGAAGTCGGGCTCGGGGTGGACCCGGCGCAGAGCGGGAATCGACAGCGAGGCAAAGAGCCGCGCCACCGCCTCGTTCGCCTCGACCATGAACATCTCGATGAGGGTGTGCGTGAACGCCGTGTCTTCGGGCTCGACATCCTTGACGCGGCCGTCGTCGGCGAAGACGAGTTCGGACTCGGGAAGCGCAAGCACGATCATGCCGTCCTTGAGACGACGCGCCCGCAGGATCTTCGCGAGCCGATCGCACAGTTGCAATTCGCGCACGAGTGACTCCTCGATCGGCGTCTGGGTCTTCGAGTGCGCGCGCGCGGCATTGAGATCGCCGTCGATCACCGCCTGCGCCTCGAGGTAGGTCATCCGCTTGCGGCTCTTGATGACCGTCGACGCATACTTCTCGTAAAGGACCTTGCCGTCCTTGTCGAAGTTGATGAACGCGGACTTCGTGAATCGTGCGACTCCCTCCTGCAGCGAACACACTCCGTTGGAGAGCGTCTCCGGGAGCATCGGGATGACCCGGCGCGGCAGGTAGGTGCTCGTGGCGCGCGCGCGTGCCTCTTCGTCGAGGGCACCGCCGCGCGGGACAAAACTCGCGACATCGGCGATGTGCACGCCAAGCGTCCACTCATCGCGAGTCTCGTCGTACGCGATGGAGATCGCGTCGTCGAAGTCGCGCGCGTCGGGGGGATCGATGGTGAACGTCGACTCGGCGGTCAGGTCGAGCCGCCCCTCCCACGGCCCCTCGCGGTGCTGTTCAAAGGTGCGCGCCGCCTCGGCCGCCTCGTCGAGCACTGCGGCGGGGAACTCATCCTTGAGCCGGTAAGTGACCATGACCGACGCGGTCTCCGCATCGGGTTCACCGGCGGTGCCGAGTCGCTTGAGGATCACTCCCTCGGCGCGACTGCGTGCGTCGGGGAAGCGGGTGATCTCGACGATGACCTTGTCCCCCTCGCACGCATCCTTCGCACCGGGATCGCGAACGACGATCGGATCCGTGATGACCCTGCCATCCGGGATGACGATCCATCCGCGGCCTTCTTTCGCCAGCGCTCCTGCAAAGCGCGTTTGCTTTCGCTCGAGCACTTCAACGACGCGAGCCGTCGGCTTCGCATCCGGCGCGCGATCCCAGCCGCTGCCGCGACGCACCACCGCGATGCGGACGCGATCGCCCGACACCGCGCCGCCCGTGTCGGACTCGGCGACATAGAGGTCTCCCTCGCGGCTTGGGATGTCGGGGATGAAGTACCCGCTGCCAGGACCCCGTGCGCCAATCCTGATCTTCCCGACCGACTCGTCCTTGTACCGGGTCAGCCGGACGATGTCGTCGGCGCTGACGTCGATGAAGTCTTCCGTCGCGAGCCCATGCAGCGTCGCACGGAACTCCGTGGTGTCATCCTCGAGGATGCGCATCTGCCGCTCGAGCTCGCGGGTGCGCACAGGGCGATATCCGTTGTTCCCGAGATGATCCAAGATCTGCTTGCGAAATACTTGACTCATCGACGCGTTCCCCGTTTCTTCCCCGCGCCTGCCGCGCGGCTGGCCTGCACAATGTTGCCCACGCCTCGCCCTTGGCGCGCGTGGCTCTTCTTCGATTCGTTCACTGTCTTCTTTTCCTTCACTGACTCTTTCACTGTTTCCTTCACTGATTCCTTTGCTGAATCCTTCGGAGCGCTCTTCGGCGGCTCCACTGCCGGGGACTTGGTCCCGTTCTTTGTGTCTTTCGTGGCATCAGGCTTCGCCTGCGCCTTCTGTTCCGTCTTCTTTTCGTCGGCCTTCGGCTCGGCAGCCTTGGCATCGGCGCTGCGCGACTTCTCGTACTCGGCGCTCCGGTAGTCGGTCTCGTAGAAGCCGCCACCCTTGAAGAGGACGGCGCCGCCAGTCGACAATTGTCGCTCGACTCGACGCTTCTTGCACTTGGGGCAGGTGCGAGTCGGCGAGGCGAGGATCGACTGGAATTCCTCGAACTCGTGGCCGCAGGCGCGGCATCGGTATCCGTAGGTCGGCATCGTCAGGAGGCGCTTGGGACGACAGCGACCTTTGCGCTGCGCAGCGGCATCTCGCCGAATCGGTATCCGGCCTGGAGGCAGAGGGCGATGTGCCCTGGCTTCGCGGTGTCGGATGGCTGCTGCATCACCGCCTCATGCAGCATCGGGTTGAACTCGTCGCCAATCGCAGGCTCGACACGTTCGACACCAGACTTGGACAGCGCCTTGAGCATCTCCGAGCGGAACGCCTCGATCGCTTCCGCGAGTTTCTTGGCCTCGAGCGCATTGAGGTCATGGCCGAGTGCGACATCGAGGTGCTCAAGCACCGGCACGATCGCGCGGACGACGCTCGTCACACCGTGATCGCGAGCGCGCAGCTCGTTCTCCGAGGCGCGCCGCTGGAAGTTCTGGAAGTCCGCGAGGGCACGCACATAGACCGCATGCTTCTCCTCGAGCTGGCGCTGCAAGTCGGCAACGGGATCAATCTCGGGGATCGCCGATCCTTCGGCTGCCTCACTTGGGGAGGGTTGCTCGACGCCCTGGTCATCCGCTCGTGGTGGTGTCTTCTTCATCGTGCTCACGTGCCTGAAATCGTATCCTTGATTTTCTTCCACACGCCCTTGCCTTGCGGGCGGTACTCCTCGTCCTCGTTGAGTTCGGTCTTGGCGAGTTTCTCGAGGAGTTCGCGCTGTTCCGGCGTCACCTTCTTCGGGACGCGAAGGACGATGCCGACTCGGAGATCCCCTCGGACGCTTGGGGATCGCAGGTGGGGGAGCCCAGCACCCTCGATCGTCAGGATGTCGCCATGCTGCGTGCCGCGGGGGACTTCGAGCCGCGCCTTGCCCTCAAGTGTGTCGACCGAGGTCGTGCCCCCGAGCGACGCGAGCGAGTAGCTGATTTCGCGAGTCAGGACCAGATCATCCTCGACACGCTCAAACTGCTCGTGGTCCTTGACCTGCACAACAACATGGAGGTCGCCGCGCTGTCCGCGTCCAGCCTGATCGGCTTCTGGCGGCGGGGGTTCACCCTCACCCGCAATGCGGATGACCTGTCCCTCGGCGATTCCTGCGGGGACCTTGACGCTCAGTTTGCGGCTCTTCGCGACACGGCCGGCGCCTCGGCACTCGACGCACGCTTCGGAGATCACGGAGCCTCGACCTCGACAGTTCGGACACGTCGTGACCATCCGGAACATCCCGCCGAGTCCCGTCTGCGCGACCTGCCCATTGCCCTGGCACGTCGGGCACTTGATCGGCTTCGTTCCCTTCTTCGCCCCCGAACCCTCGCAGCCCTCGCAGACATCGCGACGCTTGAAGGAGACTTCAACATCGACCCCCGCGAGGACTTCCTTCAGTTCAATCTCGACGGTTGTCTCGAGGTCATAGCCGCGCACGGGACCGCGCCGACTTCGGCCGCCGCCGCCACTCGTCCCTCCGCCAAAGATGTCGTTGAAGATCGAGAAGATGTCATCGGGGCGCATCCGCGAGAAGTCGTGGCCGGGCGCCTGGCGAAGTCCGGCGTGACCATGCGTGTCGTAGAGCTTCTTCCGCTCCGGGTCGGAGAGCACTTCGTACGCCTCGGCGCACGCCTTGAATTCAGTCTCGGCCTTCGGGTCCCCTGGGTTTCGATCGGGATGCCACTTCATCGCCATGCGGCGATAGGCGCGCTTGATCTCGTCGCCGTTGGCGGCGCGCTCGATCGACAGCACTTCGTAGTAGCAGCGTTCGACGGCCATCAGTCCAGCTCAGTCCTCGGCGGAAATGAAAAGACGGAGGAGCGTGGGACCCACAGGGTCGCCTCGCTCCTCCGTCGCGTGTCCATCAGGCTCAGGCGACTGCCCCTTCGGCCGGAGCAGCCTCGTCCTTCAGTTCGGTGACGAGGACATCGGTGGTGAGCATGAGTCCCGCAACGCTTGCGGCGTTCTCGATGGCCGTCTTGGCCACGAGCGCGGGATCGATGATCCCCGCAACGATGAGGTCCTCGTACTCGCCCGTCGAGGCATTGAAGCCGAAGGCTCCCTTGCCAGCGAGCACCTTGTCGACCACGATGTCGCCGTCGATTCCGAAGTTGGCCGCGATCTGCCAGCAGGGACGCTTGAGGGCCTCGGCGAGAATGTCGTAGCCGAACACCTCGTCGCCTTCCGCCTTCTTGCGGGCGGCATTCACGGCGCTGATCGCGCGCAGGTAGGCGACGCCGCCTCCGGCGACATAGCCCTCCTTCGCCGCAGCGCGGGTGGCGTGCAGGGCGTCGTCGACGCGGTCCTTCTTCTCCTTCATGGCGATCTCGGTCGGCGCGCCGACATGGATGATCGCAACGCCGCCGGTCAGCTTCGCGAGCCGCTCCATGAACTTCTCGCGGTCGTAGTCGGAGGTCGACTTGTCGTGAAGGGTCTGGATCTGCGTGACGCGCTCGGAGATGGCAGCCTTCTTGCCAGCGCCTTCGATGATCGTGCAGTCATCCTTGGTGGCGATGACGCGGCGAGCCGTGCCGAGTTCCTTGAGTTCGACATCGGCGAGGTTGCGGCCGAGGTCTTCGGAGAAGAACGTCGCGCCAGTGAGCACGGCGATGTCGCCGAGCATGGCCTTGCGGCGGTCACCGAATCCGGGAGCCTTCACCGCGCAGATCTGGAGGACGCCGCGCAGCCGGTTGACGACGAGCGCCGTGAGCGCCTCGTTCTCGACTTCCTCGGCGATGACGAGGAGGGGCTTCGTCGCAACCGCGACCTTGTTGAGGAGCGGCAGGAAGTCGACGAGGTTGGAAACCTTCTTCTCGTAGACGAGCACCAGCGCGTTCTCGAGGACGCACTCCGCCTTCTTCGGGTCAGTCATGAAGTAGGGGGAGAGATAGCCCTTGTCGAAGCACATGCCCTCGACGTAGTCGAGCGTCGTGTCGGCGGTCTTGCCCTCTTCGATCTCGACGACGCCCTCGGCACCGACCTTGTGGATGGCCTCGGCGATGAACTCGCCGATCTCGGTGTCGTGGTTCGAGCTGACGGTGGCGACCTTCAAGAGGTCCCCCTTGCCCTTGCACTTCACGGAGGCGCTGCTGATCGAGTCGGCCGCAGCCTTGGCGGCGTCGTTGATGCCGCGCTGGATGGCGACGGCGTTTGCGCCGGTGGCAACGAACTTGAGTCCGCCGTTGAAGATCGAGGCCGCGAGGATCGTTGCCGCAGTCGTGCCGTCGCCGGCGACATCAGCGGTCTTCTTCGCGACTTGGGCGATGAGCTTCGCTCCCATGTTCTGGAAGGGATCGGAGAGTTCGATCTCCTTGGCCACGCTCACGCCGTCCTTGGTGACGGCGGGATTGCCGAACGACTTTTGGATGATCACGTTGCGGCCGGAGGGGCCCATCGTGACGCCGACGGCTTGGGCGATCTGATCGACCCCGCGCTTGAGCTCGGCCTGCGCCGAGACGGTGTACTTCATCTGCTTGGTGGACATGTGTGTTCCTGGTGTGTGCGGTGTCTGATCAGCCGTCGATCACGCCGAGCAGTTCGCTCTCGCGGATGATGAGGTGGGTGACGCTCTTGATCTCGATCTCGGTGCCCGAGTACTTGCCGTAGACGACGGTGTCGCCCTTCTTGACGGTCGGGGTGAGTCGCGTGCCGTTCTCGAGCAGCTTGCCCGGTCCGACGGTGACGACCTTGCCCTGCATGGGCTTCTCCTTCGCGCTTTCGGGAAGGAAGATGCCGGATGCGGTCTTGGTCTCGGGATCAAGCGGCTTGACGACGATGCGGTCTTCGAGGGGACGAACTGTGCTCATTGATGTGTCTCCGTGTGAATTAGAAGTGTTGAAGTTGATTGTTCGAGTTGGATGTTGGATCAGAAGTCCATGCCGCCCATGCCGCCCATTCCACCCATGCCACCCATTCCGCCCATGCCACCGCCCATGCCGTGGTCATGGCCGTGGCCACCCTTGGGTTCTTCCTTAGCCTTGGGGGCTTCGGTGATGGTTGAGTCGGTGACGAGGAGGAGGGTCGCGACGCTGGCAGCGTTCTGCAGCGCGGCGCGGTCGACTTTGGCTGGAGTGATGACTCCCTGCTTGATGAGATCGCCGTAGGTGCGGGTGAGGGCGTTGAATCCCTCGGCTCCCTTCATCTCGGAGACCTTGGCGACGACGACGCTGCCCTTCTCGCCGGCGTTGTCGGCGATCGTGCGCAGAGGAACCGTGAGTGCCTCGGCGACGGCATCGACGCCGAATGCTTCATCGGTGGTGCAGTCGGCCTTGACCTTCTTGAGTCCAGGAATCGCGCGGATGTAGGAGACCCCGCCGCCGGCGACGACACCTTCGGTGACTGCCGCGCGTGTGGCGTGGAGAGCATCTTCGACGCGCCCCTTCTTCTCCTTGAGTTCCGTTTCGCTTGAGGCGCCGACCTTGATCTGGGCGATGCCGCCAGCGAGCTTGGCGAGGCGCTCCTGGAGCTTCTCGCGGTCGTAGTCGGAGTCCGTCTTCTCGATTTCGCTGCGGATCTGGGTGCAGCGGCCCTGGATGGCCTTCGTGCTGCCGGCTCCTTCGACGACGGTCGTGTTGTCCGAGTCGACGATGAGCTTCTTGGCCTGCCCGAGTTGCGCGATGGCGATCTTGTCGAGCTCGACGCCGAGATCCTTCATGATCGCCTGGCCGCCGGTGAGGATCGCGAGATCCTCGAGCATCGCCTTGCGGCGGTCGCCGTAGCCGGGCGCCTTGACCGCGCAGACATTGAGCACGCCGCGCATCTTGTTGATGACGAGGGTGGAGAGTGCTTCACCCGTGACATCTTCCGCGATGATGAGGAGCGGCTTCTTTGACTCCATGACCTTCTCGAGGAAGGGGACGAGCTTGGTGACCGAGTCGATCTTGTCCTCGTAGATGAGGACGAGGCACTTCTCGAACTCGACGACCATGTTCTCGGTGTCGGTGACGAAGTTCGCGCTCAGGTAGCCGCGATCGAAGCGCATGCCCTCGACGACCTCGACGACGGTCTCGCGACCCTTGCCTTCCTCGACGGTGATGACGCCATCCTTGCCGACCTTCTCGAAGGCATCGGCCATGATGCGGCCGACCTCGGGGTCGTTGTTCGCGCTGATGGTCGCGACGCTTTCGATGCCGCCGTCGATGTTGGCGACGGGCTTCGACTGCGACGCGATCGACTCGGTGACGGCGATGACGGCCTTGCGCATCCCGCGCACGAGGGCGTTGGCGTCCACGCCAGCGGCGATGGACTTGAGTCCGCTGCGGAAGAGCGCTTCGGCGAGCACGGTCGCCGTGGTGGTGCCGTCGCCGGCATCATCCGAGGTCTTGGAGGCAGCTTCCTTGACGAGCTTGGCGCCCATGTTCTCGACCTTGTCGCGCAGTTCGATTTCCTCGGCGACGGTGACCCCGTCCTTCGTGACGCTGGGGCCTCCCCAACTCTTGTCGAGGATGGCGTTGCGCCCTCGGGGACCCAGCGTGCTCTTCACGGCTGCGGAGAGTTTCTCGACACCGGCGAGAAGTCGCTTGCGGGCTTGGGTATCGAACGTGAGATCCTTGACAGCCATGATGTGTCTCCAGCTTGGGGTGCGGTTCTGAGAGTCGAGGGCGAGACGGGCTCTTAGAGCAAACGATGTGCCATAAGTCCGCGTGCCATTGGAGCCCCGGGCAGACTCCAAGAGGTCACCTCAGGCTTTCGTGTGCCAAAGAGGCAGCACGGGAACGGCCAATAACTAGTTTTGGGGTTCCCCTTGCGCCCCCTCGTTGACGACCCTCACTACCTCATCGATCTGCGGGGGGGGATCCAAGATCGCCCTCGCGATCCACCGACAGTTGACGAGCATGTAGATGAGTCCCATCAAGAGGACCCCGCCCGTGACGAGCGCGATCACGCTGGCGAACATGCCCGAAAACTCGTACTTGAGGCTCGGGAGGATGATGGAGAGGAGGGTTGCGACCAGGAAGATCGCCGCAGCAACAGCGAGCGCTTCGGCCGACTGCCGTGCGTGGGCGGCGGCGCGATAGCGGCGGGAGCGCTGACCGAGGACCGCGAACATCCGACGGACGCCGATCACAGCGATCGAGCCACCGGCGACCTCAACCGCCAGGCATGACAACCCGAGACCAAGCGACGCCATCCCGATGGCATGGTCGAGACGGAGGGAGAGAAAGAGCACGTGTGCGAGCGCAGCAGTGGCCCAAATCGCTCCGCCAAGCACCATCCATCTTCCGGAGAATCCCATCTCGCTCGTGAGCACAGGGTCGTCTCGGCGAGCCAGTTGTACGAAGGCGCCTACCGCAAACGCAGCGCCGACAAGTGCCAGCAACGAACCGAGTTGGTCCGTCAACGAGATCGTGTCGCCGACAGTCCGGCCAAGCAGCGCCGCCACGAGCCGACCCGAGAGCGGGGCGACCGTTCCCACACCCCACAGAAGTCCGCCGATCGCCATCGCCTCGAGCGCGCGTGCGATCCGCTTCGGATGCTTGGGTCGCGCGAGCGCTTGGCTGTGGATGTCGAGCGTCTCGACGAGCGATCGCATGATCGTGAATCCGCACTCGGGGCAAGTCCCGTTCACGGGAAGGCCGCGCAGGACATACCGACATCTCACGCAATGCAGCTCGTGAGTGACGGCGATGAGTTGGGCCACGAGGGGCGAGCGTATCCTCGGCGCGTGCAACAGATCGCCGCGCTCAAACAGAACCTCGCGTCGGTCTTCCTGGGCAATCCGCAGGCGATCGACCGGATCGTCATCTGCCTGCTCGCTCGCGGCCATGTGCTCGTCGAGGACGTGCCTGGGGTTGGAAAGACGGTTCTGGCGCAGGCCCTGTCGCGCAGCGTGCACTGTTCCTTCGGTCGGATCCAGTGCACTCCGGATCTCCTTCCCTCTGACATTACTGGGGTTGCGATCCTGCAACGGGAGAGCAGCGCATTCCTGTTTCGGCGGGGGCCGGTCTTCGCCAACATCGTCCTCGCCGACGAGATCAATCGCGCGACCCCGCGGACGCAGTCGGCGCTCCTCGAGGCGATGGCCGAAGCGACAGTGAGCGCAGAGGGGGAGGTCCATCACCTTCCTGCCCCATTCATGGTGATCGCCACGCAGAATCCCCACGAATTCGAGGGCACCTATCTCCTCCCGGAAAACCAACTCGACCGTTTTCTCATGCGGATCGAACTCGGCTATCCGTCTGCCGCCGACGAATCGCGCATCATCCAGCAGCAGCCTTCGCGGACGGCGCTCCACTCGCTCACGCCGGTGATGGACGCGGACGATGTGCTCAAGCTGCAGCTGGAGGTCGACAAGGTCCGGATCGACCAGACGCTCGTTGACTTCATCATCGCCATCGCCCACGCCACGCGTGAGCACCCCGACCTCGATCTCGGGGTCAGCCCGCGAGGCGCGCTCGCGATGGCGCAGGTCGCGCGAGCGGCGGCGCGCTGCACGGGACGCGACTTCGTCGTCCCTGAAGACATCATCGACCACGCGATCGCCGTCTGCGCGCACCGAGT
>CANETX010000034.1 GCA_947441435.1 Planctomycetaceae bacterium | reverse complement strand
GGGTCGATCGCCGCGCGCTGACAGAGATCCTCGAGAAAGCGGGGGCTCGCGTCACGGGGAGCGTCTCGGCGAAGACGCACCTCGTCATCGCCGGTGCCGAGGCGGGATCCAAGCTCGACAAGGCGCGTGAACTTGGAATCGACGTCTGGGACGAAGCGCGACTCATCGCCGAGTGCGCCGCGCTGGGGATCACGTTCTCCTAGGGTGGCTCGGCTGCCCAAGCGATTGCAGAAACCGTGGGCAGCAGTGTGCTCGCGGGGATAGATTCCCGTCGTGGCGAAAGCACCGGCGAAACCAATGGCAAGTGCGAGTTCCGCTCCGAGCATCCGATCGATCGCCCGTGCCGCGTTGGATGCTGGCGCAGGGGTCCTCCGACTCTCCCCGACGTGGGTGCCACGGTCATTCCTCCAGCCGGGACGGCGGCTGAAGCTCCACCCGGACGATCTCTACGCGTTCGGATTGAGTCGAGGCGGAATCGACGAGCGGTGGTTCGGGTCGACGACCGAAGCTGCCAACGACAATCGGACGCAGGATGAAGGGCTGAGTTGGGCGGTTCACGAAGGGGGTCGCTTTCTCCTTCGCGATGCGGTCGAGGAACTCGGTGCCGACATCGTTGGTGCCGCGATCTGGAAGCGGTACGGAAAGTGGCCTGTCTATTCGAAGTTCTTCGACAACATGGGACCGATTCCCCACCACATGCATCAGAGCGATGCGCAGGCGAAGTTGGTGGGAAGGGAGGGAAAGCCAGAGGCGTACTACTTCCCGCCGCAGCACAACACTCTCAGCAACAACTTCCCTTACACCTTCATGGGGCTTGAGCCCGGCACGACTCGTGAGCAGGTTGCGAGGTGCATCCGCGACTGGAACAAGGGCGACAACAGGATCACTGCGCTCAGCCGCGCCTATGAACTCGAAGTCGGAACCGGCTGGCTGATCCCGCCCGCGATCTTGCACGCGCCGGGATCGCTGTGCACCTACGAGCCGCAGTGGGGGAGCGATGTCTTTGCGATGTACCAGAATCTCGTCGAGGGTCGGGAAGTCCCCCGACACCTCTTGGTGAAGGACATGCCTGCGAGCAAGCACGACGACATCGACTTCATCGTCGATCAACTCGACTGGAGCGGCAACACCAACCCGAGTTTCAAGGAGAGCCACTTCCTCCGGCCTGTCGTCGACACCTGCGATGACGCGCACGGCGACCGCTGGATCGTCTACGGCCGCATCGAGGGAGCGCAGCTGTTCTCGGCGAAGGAATTGACCGTGAAGCCCGGCGCGAGTGTGACGATCACGGACCGAGGCGCGAACTCGATCATTGTCGTGCAGGGATCCGGGCGCATCAACGCGATGCGGTTGCACTGCCCGAAACTCATCCGCTTCGGCGAGATGACCGAGGACGAGTGCTTCGTGACCGACGCGGCCGCTCGCGCCGGAGTGAGATACGAGAACACCAGCGAGACCGAAGACCTCGTCGTCCTGAGATACTTCGGGCCGGAAGTGAATCCACAGGCACCCAACCTATGAAGCAGCGCACCCACGAATTCCCCGCCATTCACAACGCCCTCTGGCCTGGACTCGTCGGGAAGGGCTCGCCGGGAGGGGACCCGATCATCTCCTTCGACAAGATGCTCGACTTCACCGCGCGCGCGTCTATCGATGGAGTGAAGTTCGACGGCGTCGACCTGTTCCTCTTCGAGCCGCATGTCTCGATCGATGCCGGCGAAGATGACCTCAAGCGAGTCGCGGCCAAGGTCGCCAAACGCGATCTGGCCATTGGATCCCTCGTTGCGCCCGTCTGGGCACCGACAGGCGGCGGATCTGCGATGGGATCAACCAAGGAGCGCAAGGCGTTCGTTGGGCAGGTCAAGAAGGCATGCCGCATCGCGGAGAAGTTCCGAGCACTGGGCGTTCGCCACTGCGGGGTCGTGCGCGTCGACTCCGCGGACTCGCCGCTCAATTGGAGCAAGGACCCCAGCGGCAACACGAAGAAGATCATCGCGACGTTCAAGCAAGCTGTCCAAGTCGCCGAGGACCACGGAGAGCGCCTGGCAGCCGAAGGCGAAATCTGCTGGGGGGGCATGCACGGGTGGCAGTCGATGCTCGATGTGCTCGAAGGTGTCGGGCGGCCAGACGTGCTGGGTTTTCAGGCCGATCTTGCCCACACCTATCTCTATCTGCTTGGGCACAACGCCCCGGGGCAGGCGCTCCTCAAGCCGGGGCACTCGCAGGCGCAGTTCTGGACCGCGTACAAGAAGCTCACCGACTCGCTTCGGCCTTGGACGATTGACCTTCATGTCGCGCAGAACGACGGGTCGGTGCACGGCACCGGATCGCATGACAAGACCGGACGCCACTGCCTGCCGCGCGACCCAAAGGGCAAACTCGACATCGTGAAGGCGGCTGGATTCTGGCTGCAAGAGGACAACCGACCACTGGCACGATTCGGGCACATCTGCTGGGATGGCTGCATGTTCTCGAATGCCGTGATGGCAAGACCGAAGACGTGGAACGACATCCTGTCGGTGATGATCAAGGTGCGTGATGCGCACGGTCAGCCATGGTGAGCAACATGACGAGGGAACTGCGCATCGCGATGATCGGTTACGGATTCATGGGGAAGGCTCACTCGAATGCCTATCGGCAGGTCGGCCAGTTCTTTTCGACGGCGCACCGACCGGTCTTGCAGGTTCTGTGCGGTCGCGAGGAGGCGAAGGCGCAGGAGTTCGCCAAGAATTGGGGCTACAAATTCGTGACGACCAATTGGCGCGAGGCGATCGCGCGCGATGATGTCGATGCCGTCGACATCTGTACACCCAACAACACTCATGCAGAGATCGCCATCGCGGCGGCGAAGGCAGGCAAGATGGTGCTCTGCGAGAAGCCGCTCTCGATGGACGTCGCCGAGGGGGAGCGCATGGTGCGCGCGATCGAATCAGCGAAGGTCGCCAACACCGTTTGGTACAACTATCGCCGCATTCCGGCGGTCACCCTGGCGAAACAACTGATTGGCGAGGGGCGGCTGGGGCGGATCTTCCACTTTCGGGCGCAGTTCCTTCAGGATTGGACGATCAGTGCCGACGTGCCTCAGGGGGGCGCGGGGCTGTGGCGGCTCGACGCGCGCGCGGCAGGATCGGGCGTCACGGGCGATCTGCTCGCGCACTGCATCGACACCGCGCAGTGGCTCAACGGTCCCATCTCGCGCGTCGTCGCGCGAACCGAGACCTTCATCAAGGAGCGCCTTCACACGCAAACGGGCAAGCTGGAACCGGTGGGCATCGATGACGCCTGCGAGTTCATTTGCGACTTCTCCAACGGCTCGCTCGGAAACTTCGAGTCGACCCGTTACGCGCGCGGTCACAAGGCGAAGTACTTCTTCGAGATCAACGGCGAACACGCCTCGATCGCGTGGGATCTCCATGACCTCAATCGGTTGGAGTACTTCGATCACCGCGACCAGGGCCTCGTGCGCGGGTGGAAGTCAGTCCACATCACCGATGGCGATCATCCCTACATGAAGCAGTGGTGGGTGCCGGGGCTTTCGATCGGCTACGAGCACTCGTTCATCCATCATGTGGCGGACTTCCTGAAGTCGCTCGAGAGCGCGACCTCGACCCCCCCGACCTTTCGCGATGCCCACGAAACGGGAAAGGTCTGCGCGGCAGTGCTCGCAAGCGCCGCGAGCGGTCAATGGGAATCGACTGGGGCGAATTCGATCGCCTGAACGTGCCGCGAGGCAGCGTCTTCCTACAGCGAGTCGCCGGGGACACTCTTCGGCGTGCCATCCTTGTCGATCGAGACCGTCCACCACTGGCGGACCCCGTCGACCTCGCTCTCGACCGCGACGATCATTGCACCATCACGGATGACCGGCCCGCGCAGCTGCCGCCAAACACCCGCGACTCCCAAGGCATCGCTCGTCGAATGTCCTTGAGTGTCGGTGCGCAGGATTCTCCACTCGACGGGGGCCGGTCCGCGCCCATTCCCCGTGACCTGCGGGTGCCACTTGACCCCCGCCCACTCGAGTGCGGGGCAGTTGACGACCTGCGATCCAGGGAAGATCGAGCCGCCGATCGTCCACGCAAGGAGTCCTGCAAGGACCACGAACACCGCGGCCTTGATGGCGAGGCTCCTCAGTCCGAGGCCAACTTGCGTGTAACTCGATCCCATCGCAGCGATCATAGGGGTCAGAGCGCGAGCCAACCCTGCGCGAGACCCCACGCGACCGTCCCCGCGAGGACAAGTCGCCACCAGCCGAAGAATGCGAATCCGCCCCGGCCAAGGAATCCGACCAGCCATGTGATGCTGAGCGCGGCGCTCACGAAGGCAGCGATCAGTCCGACCGCAATCGGCGCTATGCCGCCGAGTCGCTCGATCATGTCGCCAGACTGTGCGAGGCCCAGCGACTTGTAGGCGCACGCCGCGCCGAGCGTCGGCAGCGCCAGGAGAAACGAGTACTTCGCCGCCTCGCGCGGGGAAAGGCCCACGATCAGCGCGCCGACGATCGTCACCATCGACCGGCTTGTGCCCGGGAAGAGCGCCAGACACTGGAGTGCGCCAACGAGGAGCGCGGCGAGCGCCGACAGCGTCGACCCGTCCATTCCCGTCTCCGACGCGGACTTGGCCTTCTGCCGGACCCACGGCGAGAGGGCGATCATGAGGATCCCGCCCAGTGCGAGCGCCACGAGTACAGGCCCTTCCTTGAAGAATCGCTCCTCGATCCAGTCGCCGAGCGCCAAGCCGATCACGGCCGCTGGCAAGAACGACAGAAGGAGATTGCGCGCGAGCCGCCGATCATTCCTCGCCGACGGCGGCCTCCGAATAGGGAGGACGAACGCGAGAAGCGAGCGCACCATTCCGGACACGTCACGTCGGTAGAGCCCGGCGACAGCCAGCACGGCCGCCCCTTGCACGACGATGTTGAACGCATCGACGGCTGCGCGATTCTCCTCGGTGGGGGCGAGACCTAGGAGCCGCGAGGCAAGAATGAGATGGCCCGTCGAACTGACCGGGAGATACTCGGTGACCCCCTCAACGAGGCCCAGCACAATCGCGTCGAGGAGCGTCATCGCGTTGCTATCGGCGTTTCACGGTCGCGGGGGTTGACCGCTCGCCGTGCGCAGCCACGGCAGCATCGCGCGGACCCGTTGACCCTCCGCTTCGAGCGGATGGGCCGCGAGCGCGCGATCAAACGCCGCCATCTTCGGCGATCCGGACGCGGCGTCGTGGGCGAGTGCCTTGGCAAAGGATCCGTTCTGGATGTTCTCGAGGAGTTCGCGCATCGTCGACCTCAGGTGCGCATCGTCGAGCCGTTCGGCGGCCACCATCGCGCCGAACTTCGCGGTCGGGGAGATCGCCTGCGTCATGCCGGCGATCCCGCGATCGCAGACGAGGTCGGCGATCTGCTTCACCTCGTGGCAGCACTCGGTGTAGGCCAAGAGCGGTGGATACCCCGCCGCAACGAGCGTTTCGTACGCCGCGCGCACGAGGGCGAGGATCCCGCCGCAGAGGACCGCCTGCTCGCCAAACAGGTCCGTCTCCGCCTCCTCCTTGAAGGTCGTCTCGACAATTCCAGCTCTCCCGCACCCAATAAAATTCGCCCACGCAAGGGCGACACTCCGGGTTCGTGCGGCGTCGGGGCCGCCTTGACCGACGGCCATGAGGCAGGGAATCCCAAAACCCTCGAGAAATCTCGAGCGGAGGGCGGTCCCGGGTCCTTTGGGTGCCACGAGAACGGCGCCCAAAGATGGCGGAATCTCGACGCACCCAAAGTGCACCGAGAACCCGTGGAGGAACCCAGCCACTGAACCGTCTGCCATCGCAGCGAAGTAAGGCGGGCAGCTTGCCCGATGGGCCGCATCGGGTAGCGCAAACACCACAAGTTCAGCGTTGGCAACACATTGGGGGTCAGCAAACGTCTCAAACCCGTCCGATCGGGCCTCCGACAGAGCCCTCGACCCACTTCGTCCGCCAACCGCAACGCTGCCGCCCGAGTCACGAATATTTTGTGCATGACTCTTCCCCTGATTTCCATAGCCGACGATCGCAATCCTCATGGAGATCGGGGTTTGTCGCGCGGAATGTTCGTTCACGAGCGGCTCATCACGTTTCTGGCGAATAAATGGGGGCAGTCACAGAACATTTCGGCTTGCAGGAGAGTAAAGCGGGGGCATATTCGTATCAGGAGTGCGTTGTGATGTTCATCGGTTGTGGGGATTGAGTTTCAAGTCAAGGGTCAGATAGGACGATAACAAAGCGGTGGAATCACTGGAACCAGAGAATCGCAGGTCAGCAGACCGGTTTGCACCCGGTCCAGGCTATTCCCGCGTGACGGTGGTTCCGGATTCGCAAAATCACAACGGCACCCTCACCGAACCGAAGGTCGAGTTTCCGCTTGAGGGGCACCTCTACGACATCTCCGTGACGGGTGTGCGGTTCGATCTTGACGATCCACTCGAAGAGGGAGCGTCGGTCACGATGGAGATCCATCTTCCGGGACTCAGCAAGGCCATCCGTACGAAGGGGAAGATTGTCCGCGTGTACGACGAGGACGGTGATGCGGGACCCAAGCGAATGGCCGCGACGCTCGGCAGTTTTCACTCGCCCGAGGATGCGACCCGGCTGGCACGCGTCTTGGGCAGCGGGTTCTATCCGCGCGAGCTCTGACGGCTTGCTCGAGGCCGCACTCGTTTTTCCGACTTTGGTCTGTCCGAAAGGAGTTCATGGTGGATGACCGGGTGCGAGAAGCGGTCGAGCGCATCGTCGATCATCACTTCGCAGATCCCACGCTTATCCAGCGGGCGTTGACCCACGCTTCGCTGGCCGATCGCCGCAGCGAGAGCAACGAGCGGATGGAGTTTCTCGGGGACAGTGTCCTTGGCTTCGTCGTCTGCGAGCACCTCTATCGCCGGTACCCCAACTCGGACGAGGGGGATCTCACCAAGATCAAGTCCTATCTCGTGAGTCGACTCATGTGCGCCTCCTACGCACATGAGGCTGGACTGGTCGGACTCCTCGCCGTCGGCAAGGGGTTCGGTGGACAGCCAACGCTGCCGCAGTCGGTGGCTGCGGCGGTCTTCGAGTCGATCATCGCGGCGCTCTACTTGGACGGTGGGCTCGAACTCGCCGGACGATTCCTGCTGCGTTTCGTCGATCCCCATGTCGAGTCGACGGAGCGGATGGGCCACCAGATGAATTTCAAGAGCGTCCTCCAGCAGGTCGCGCAGACGCGGCAACTCGAGGCGGCGGTGTATGCGGTCGTCGACGAGCGCGGCCCCGATCACGCGAAGAGCTTCGAGGTCGCAGTTTCCATCGGAACACAGCGATTTCCCGCATGTTGGGGGGGGAGCAAAAAGATTGCCGAACAGGCTGCGGCGCTCGCGGCGCTGCGGGCCTTGGGCAATGCGGAGGGGGAGGAATCCGACGTGACCATCCGGTGGCCCGGTGCGAGCGGGGCTCAGCCGGACGCCGCGCGCACGAGTTCGCCAGCCACGGCATCAGGCGAATCGGCCGATCCATCCACAACCTGATCGGCGAGCGCGGTGTAGGCGGGGCGTCGGCGTTCGTCGAGACGAGCGAGTTCCTCGATCGCTCCGAGTCCGGTCAGTGCGGCGCGATCGCCCAGTGATGCAGAGAGTCGCTGGGTGATGGCGGCGAGGCCTGCCGCGAGCCAGATGATCCGCCAGCCGCTTCCTCGAGCAGCCTCGAGGATCGCGCGCGATCGCGCGTCGTCGGGGGCGCCGGCGCCGACAGCGACGAGCGTGCGACGAGCGTGCGGCGAAGCGAGCAGCGACGTGAGCGCACTTGCTTCACCCGCACGCCAGGCCTGTTCACCCCGCTGTGCAAAGACGTCGCGCACGGAGGTTCCCCCCAGCGAGGCGAGCACACGGTCATCGAGGTCGATGAACTCCCACCCGAGCCGCGTCGCAGCGATCTTCCCGACAGTCGTCTTTCCAGCCCCCCGCATCCCGATGAGCAGCACACCCCGGAAGGTGTCCCCCGATCGATCTACTGAAGCAGTTTCGGTCAACGCACGCCGACGGAACGACCCATCCGCCGCTGGCGGTTGACGATCTTGCGGCCCTTGCGGGTGCTCATCCGCTTGCGGAATCCAACGGCGCGAACCTTCTTGCGGCGGCTGACCTTGTGTGGGTAATGCATGGCGGGGGGGAGAGCATAGCGTCCCTCCCGGCGGGACGCGAGGGGGTCGTCAGTCGGGCTGGTGGCGGACGACCCGCCCTTCCAGGAGGAAGATCACGTCATCGGCGACATGGGCGGAAAGGTCGGCGATCCGCTCGAAACGCTGGCCGATGCTCATCACCTCGATGGCCGCCGCGGCCGCCGTCGCGCTCTTTGTCATCTCGTCGCGGGCCCACTGATGGACGGACTTGTGCATCTCGTCGACGCGCTCGTCGCTCCGGCGCACCTGCCGGCAGAGCCGCGCGTCCTCGTTGGTGAGCCCGGAGAGCACGTCGGAGAGCATCGTCCGGGACCCGAACGCCAGGTCGAAGAGGACCGGGGGAAGTTCCACCACCTCACCCCGCTCAAGTTTGAGGATCCGCTTGGAGATGCCTCGGGCGAGGTCCCCGATCCGTTCAAGTTCCCCGCTGATCCGGATGACCGCGAGGACGAAGCGAAGATCCGTGGCCACCGGATGGGCCAGCGCGAGGAGGCGCATGCACTGTGCCTCGATCGCGACTTCCATGGCGTCGATCTCGTCGTCCCCCTTGCGGACCATTTCTGCGGCCTGCACATTGCGAACGACCATCGCATCGACGACGGCATTCACCCGCTGCTCGACGACAGCCCCCATGCCCAACAGCGCGCGTCGGATCTCGATGATGTCGGTCTGAAGATTGACTCCCATGGCGCGCTCCTGCTCAGCCGAATCGGCCTGAGACGTAGTCCTCGGTGCGGCGTTCGCGCGGCGTGGTGAACAGTGTGTCGGGGTCGCCCGACTCGATGAGTTTTCCCTCATCGAAGAACGCGGTGGTATCCGACACACGCGACGCCTGCGGCATGTTGTGCGTGACGATGATGATTGTGTAGTTCTCGCGCAGTTCGCGGATGAGTTCCTCGATCGAGGCAGTCGAGCGAGGGTCGAGCGCGGAGCAGGGCTCATCCATCAGCAGCACTTCGGGGTCGACGGCGATCGCTCGCGCGATGCACAGCCGCTGCTGCTGGCCCCCCGAAAGGCTGAGTGCGGACTTCTTGAGGCGGTCCTTGACCTCTTCCCAGAGCGCCGAGGCTCGCAGGCTCTGCTCGACCAATTCTTCGAGATCCGTCCGCCCGTAGGCGCGGTGCAGTCGCGGCCCGAAGGCCACATTGTCGAAGATCGACTTGGGAAATGGATTGGGCTTCTGGAAGACCATGCCGACCCGGCGGCGCAGATCGACGACATCGAGTGCGCGGTCGAGGAGGTCGAGTCCGTGCAGGCTCAGCCGCCCCGACGCCCGCGCCCCCGCAATCGTGTCGTTCATGCGGTTGAGCCAGCGGAGCAGCGTGCTCTTGCCGCAGCCCGACGGGCCGATGAGCGCGCAAACCCGGTTGGCGGCGATGTCGAGGTCGATCGACTGGAGGACCTGGTGCGTGCCATACCAGGCAGAAAGTCCGCGCATTTCGACGGCCAGCGGCGGCGTTCCCGCCGGGGCGGGGGTCGGGGTCGAGCCGGACTGCGCCTGGGGAATGGTGGTGGCGGGATCCATGAGGACGTGACTCATGACTGTAGCGGACGCTGGAGTTTCCGCCGGATGATGATGGCGACCGCGTTGAAGGCAAGGAGCACGGCCAACTGCACGATGATCGCAGCGGCGGCGATCTTGTGGAATTCCGCCTGTGGCCGCCCCGCCCAGTTGTAGATCTGCAAGGGAAGGACGGTGAAGTCGCTCATCAGGTTTTCCGGCACCGAGAACAGGAGGAGCACGCCGCCGACGACGAGGAGCGGAGCCGCTTCGCCGATCGCCCGGCTCATCGAGAGGATCGCCCCCGTCATCATGGTCGGCATCGCCGATGGCAGCGTGACCTTCCAGACCATCTGCCACCGAGTCGAGCCGAGCGCGAGCGCGGCTTGGCGCAGCGACGGTGGAACGGCGCGCAGCGCCTCTTGTGCGGCGATGATCATGATCGGCAAGATCACGAGCGAGAGGGTGAGGCCGCCCGCGAGCACGCTGCGACCGAAGGGGAGCTGGAGGTAGAAGAAGCCGTCGGGATCGCCCAGGGAGAGCGGATCATCCGCCGAGATCGCCCCGAAACACCGGCCAAACGCGGCGAGCGCGAGGATCCCGTAGACGATGCTCGGCACGCCAGAGAGATTCGAGATGTTGAGCTGGATGAAATTGCGCAGGCGCGAGCGTCTCGCGTACTCCTCGAGGTAGATCGCGGTCGCGATGCCCACCGGGATCGCGACGAGGGCGCAGATGGCGCAGACCCAGAGCGACCCCATGAGTGGCGAGAGGATGCCTGCCTGCGCGGGCTTGCGCGAGGCGAACGAAGTGAGGAACGACCATGAGAGCGACGAAGCGCCCTGCACGAAGATCGAGAGAAGCAGCACCGAGAGAACCGTCACCGCGAGCGTGGTTGCGCCGAGGCAGGCCGCAAGCATCAGCTTGTCCTTGCGCCGCCGCGTGGCGATGGGGATCTCTTGGCCGATCGTCGTCACTCGTATTCCTCGCGGTAGCGCTTGAGCACGATCGCTCCCGCCCACGTCATGGCGAAGGTCAGCGCGAAGAGCGTCATGGCGACGGCGTAACTCGACCGGTACTCGATCCCGTTGGCCGGGGCGTCGCCGAGGAAGATCTGCACCATGTAGGCGGTCATGGTCTGCACCTGCTGCGACGGATTCGCGGTCAATTGCGCGAGTCCACCTGCGGCCAGCGCAACGATCATCGTCTCGCCGATGGCACGGGTCAGCGCGAGAAGGAACGCGGCGATGACTCCCGAGAGCCCGGCGGGGACGACGACCTTCGCGGTGACGTCGAACTTCGTCGACCCGAGCGCATACGCGCCATCGCGCAAGGACTGCGGCACCGCGCGCAGCGAATCTTCCGAGAGCGAACAGACGATCGGCAGGATCATGATGCCGACGGCGATCCCCGCTCCCATCGCGTTGTAGGTGCCGAATGACTCGGAGAGCGGCTGGAGGAGATACGGCGTGATGAAGGTGAGGGCAAAGAACCCGTACACGACCGTCGGAACTCCCGCGAGGATTTCGAGCGCCGACTTGAGCCATCCCCGCGTGCTCGGCGATGCGTACTCGCTGAGGTAGACGGCCGTGAGGAGGCCGACGGGGATCGCGAAGGCTCCGGCGATCGCCGTCACGAGGAGCGTCCCCGTGACAAGGGGGAGAATTCCGAACGCTGGCTCCGCCCCCAAGAGCGGGCTCCACGTTGTCCCAGTCAGGAACGACCAGACGGTCACGTCGTCGTGGCCGGCCATCGTGAAGAAGCCGGTCGACTCCCAGACAAGCACAGCGATGATCGCGACCGTTGTCAACACGCTGAGCATCGTGAGTCCCCAGAGCGACCACTCGATGATGCCCTCCGTGCACTGACGAATCCCCACGTGGCGAAGTCGGCCCCGCTGAGAGATCTCAGCAGCGTTTCGGGCGGCGACAGCGGTCATGGGGTTCTGCAGTCTGGCAGTGAGTCAGCGGTAGAGCGTCGTGAAGGCGCCGTCGACCTTCTTGCCATCCTTGACGAACGCCGTGCCGGTCTTGCGCGACTTCCAATTGGCTGCTGTCGTGGCCATCACCGCCGTCGGCAGTTCGATATAGCCGACCTCATCGACGATGGCGTTCACCTTCGCGAGCACGAAGTCAACGAGCGCGACGACCTCGGGGGCGTGCGCGTTCTTGGCGTTCACATAGATGAAGAGTGGTCGCGAGAGGGGATAAGTCCCATCGTTGACGGTCGAGGCCTGCGGAGCGACCGGCGCCTTGTCCGCGCCGATGATGGGAATCGCGCGGAGTTTGTCGGTGTTCTCTTCGAAATACGCGAGGCCGAAGAAGCCGATCGCATCGCGGTCGCCGCCGACGCCGATGACGAGCACATTGTCATCTTCAGACACGCTCATGTCGGCACGCATCTTCCCGTCCTTGCCGAGCACCGCTTCCTTGAAGTAGTCGAAGGTTCCCGAGTCTGTCCCAGGACTGAAGACCTTCATCGCGCGATCGGGCCAGGTGGGATCGATCTCGTTCCATTTTGTCGCGGCGCCCGCGCTGTAGATCTTCTTGAGTTGCTCGATGGTGATCGACTTGACCCAGTCGTTCTTCGGACTCACGACGATGGAGAGGGCATCGAATGCGATGGGAAGTTCGATGAACTCGATCTTGTTGCTCTCCGCGAGGGTCACTTCGCTCGGGGTGATGGGGCGCGATGCGGTGGAGATGGCGGTCTCGCCGGAACAGAATCGCTTGAAGCCGCCGCCGGTTCCCGAGACGCCGACCGGGACCTTGATGTGCGGGGCGGCCTTCGCAAACTCTTCGGCAACGGCTTCCATGATCGGGAAGACCGTCGACGAGCCATCCACTCGCACCGTGCCCTTGATTGACTTGAGGTCGACCTTGGGAGCTTGGGCCTGGGCAGTCACTGAGGAAATGAGCAGGGCAGCAGTGGCGAGGAGTGTGGCGGTGTTCATGGAGGGAAGTCTCTTGGGGCGGCGTTCAGATTGTGTTCAGGAGTGGTTGGCAACCCGCGAGCCCCGCGGGAAACAGACCGTAAACAGGGTTCCGCCTCCCTCTGGGCACGAGACTTCGACGCCACCCCCATGGAGGATGGCGATGTGCTTGACGATGGAGAGCCCGAGGCCGGTCCCTCCGAGTTCGCGACTTCGCGCGGACTCGACTCGGTAGAACCGTTCGAAGAGACGTGGAATGTGGATGGGGTCGATCCCCGGTCCCTCGTCGCCGACTCGGATGCGCACGATGCCATCGGCCAGCGCGGCGTCGATGGTGATCGGCGTCGAGGCGGGGGCGTACTTGATCGCGTTCGAGATGAGATTGAGGATCGCCTGCGTCGCGAGCGCGGCGTCGACCCCGAACCGGAGTTCCGCGTCGACCTGCACCTTGATGGGCATCGACTTCGCCGCAGCTGCCGAGGCAAGTTGCTCGACGGCATCGTTGACGACATCGGCGACGGGGAGTTCGCGCAGTGACACCTGCCGCTCGGCGCCAGGACGCTCGAGAAACGCGAGAAGCAGGATGTCCTCGACGAGCGTGCAGAGGCGATTCGCATTTCGCTGGGCGATCTCGAGGAAATTCGAGACCTGCGCGGGATCGTCGTACCCCACTTCCAGGAGCGTGTCGAGATAGCCCTTGATGTTGGTGATCGGTGTTCGGAGTTCGTGGGAGACATTCGCGGCGAAGTCGGTGCGGAGTTGTTCGAGTCGTCGGAGGCGGGTCATGTCGTCGAGGGCGACGAGGACCCCCGTGACCTGCCCGCTCGCTGCGCGGATCGGATCGGCGGCGACGAGCAGTGTGTCGCCACCCCCTGAACCCATGGCGATCTCCCGCGAGAGCGCGCCGCTCGAAGTGAGCGAGGTCTCCATGAAACTGAGGAACTCCGGTTCTCGGATCGCCTCCGCGAGAAACCGTCCCCTGTAACTGCCGGGAGTGAGTCCGAGGAGCCGCTCCGCGACGGAATTGGCGCTGCGCACGCGCAGGTGTTCATCGAGGGAGAGAAGTCCGGTGTCGACGGAGCCCAAGAGCGATCGGACCTCGTCGCGCTCGGCCTCGGCGTGGGCGAGCGCCTCAGAAAATCCGCGCTGAATGCGGGCGACGCCGCGGTGGAGTCGCAGGCCCGGTTCGTCATCAATGGGATCGTCGGTCGCGGCGAATTCGCCGGCGCCGATGCGGGCCATCAGGCGATAGGCCCGGTCGATGCGTCCGGTGGCGAGTCGCGAGGTGGCGCGGGCGAAGAGGAGCGCCGACAGGACGAGGATCGCGACGAGCCACCATGCGGGGACGATGAGGGCTGCGAGCGCGGCGCCAGCGAAGATCACGGCGGCGGCAACTTGGGCCCGTCGCCACCACTGCGCCTGATCCACTTGCATGGGGTCAAGGTAGCCGCAGTGCGCGCCTCAAGTCACGACGCGTCGCTGAAGCGATATCCCACGCCGCGCACGGTCTCGATGGCGATCCCGGCAGCGCCGAGTTTCTTGCGGATTGCCGTGATGTGGACATCGATCGTCCGCTGCGAGAGGACGGTCAAGGGGCCGTGTACGCCCGCGATGATCTGGTCGCGCGTCCTTACGAATCCTGGCCGTTTCGCGAGCATCGCGAGCATCTCGAACTCGGTGATCGTCAGATTGACCGCTTCGCCGTCGGATGTGACCTCGTGCCGCTCGTGATCGATGGTGAGTAGGCCGCCGAGTCTGACGACTGGGCCGGTCGCGGGTTCGCTGCGCGACTCGAGCCTCCGGCGCATCGCGTTCTGGAGTCGCGCCATCAGGACCTTCGGGCTGAAGGGCTTGGTGACGTAGTCGTCGGCCCCCATTTCGATGCCGGTGACGATGTCACTCTCGCTTCCCTTGGCCGTGAGCATCACGATGGGGATCGACTTGAGCGCGTCGTCGCTGCGCACGCGGCGGCAGACTTCGAGCCCGCCGAGGTCCGGCAGCATGAGGTCAAGAACCATGAGGTCCGGCGGGGACTTCTTCGCGAGTTCGAGCGCCTTCTTGCCGTTCTTGGCGATCACCGCGTCGACTCCCTCGCGCGCGAGATGAAACTTCACGAGTTCGGCGATCTCGGCCTCATCCTCGACGATCAATGCAGTCCGTGTGGGGGTCATGGGGGTGGTGCTCTTGGGCACGTCCATTCTGCCAAGGTGCGGCTTGTCAGGGCGCCTACCCATGTGAAGATTCCGTGAATGATGGGGCCGCCGGCTGCGACTCCTTTCCGGCGCGGAGACTGGAGCCGCGACCGGTGACGGCGGGAAGGGTGATCTCACATCCGTCGTGACGGGCGGCACCCAAGAGTGCCATCGCCATCGCTTCGCGAGCCTCGGCGCCGACGCCGAGCGAGTCGGTGAGTGCAGTCCGGTGGCCGCAGGCGGCGGCAATTGCGGCGACCAGCGCGCGATTGCGGGTTCCGCCTCCGGCAAGGAGTACGACGGTCCGGCGAGGTTCGGCGGAATCGGCAAGGGTTTCCGCGAGCGCGCGTGCGACGACCGCAGCGATGGATTCGACTCCCGTGGCGAGGGCGTCAGCGGCGGTGAGTCTGGCCGTCGCGCGATCGATCGCCTCGAAGAGTTCGTCGCGGGTGCCGAGGGAGCGCCGCGACTCGCGCTGCGCGCTGAGCAGGCCGCCGACCGTCGCGAGGGCACTCGGGTCAGTGCGCCCCTGCTCTGCGAGCGATCCCTCGGCATCGAAGGGTCGATTCGCCTTCGTGCGGGCCAAGTGATCGAGCAATTGATTGCACAGGCACAGGTCGAATCCGCGGATGCCGTCGATCCACGCGGCGAGCGCGGGGGGGCCGCTTGGGAGATAGGTCGCGTTGGCGAATCCACCGAGATTGACGACGAACCGCGCCGAAGTGCGCGAGCGGAACATCATCCAGTCGGCCAGCGGCGTGATGGGGGCTCCTTGCCCGCCCGCGGCGAGGTCGGCAGCGCGGAGATTGGCGATGACCTCGCACGAAAGCGCGTGGGCAATCACACCGGGCTCGATGAGTTGCAGCGACACAGGCGGCGCGTGGTAAAGCGTCTGTCCATGGACCACGGCGAGGTCGGGGACGCCGTGGCGACGGGAGAGTTCAAGGAACGGCTCGATGTGCGCGAGCGCGAGGTCGCGCGCAAGCGCGGCGAACTCGCCGGCGGTCATGGGTTCCTGCCGTTGCGCGGCGCGAAGTCGGGGAACCAGGTCTCCGAGCGTCACCGAGTGGGTCGAGAGGAGTTCGCCCTTGATGCCGAGCGCGCGTCCGCGCACGCGAACGGCTGCGACGTCGAGCGCGTCGATGCTCGTGCCGGTCATCGCGCCGAAGATGAGTCTCGTCGATCGCCGCGTCGCCATGGGTGCATTGAAGCAGGTGCTAGACTCGAACGCCAATGAGCAAGAGGATTCTGGTCACTGGAGGCGCGGGATTCCTCGGCTCCCACTTGTGCGAACGGCTGCTGGAGGCGGGCAACGATGTCATCTGCCTCGACAATCTCTTCACGAGCCAGAAGCTCAACATCGCCCACCTCATCGGCACCAAGAGCTTCGAGTTCGTCCGGCACGACGTGACCGAGGGGTTCAAGTTCGAGGTCGACGAGATCTACAATCTGGCCTGCCCGGCCGCGCCGGGTCACTATCAATACAACCCGATCAAGACCATGAAGACGAGCATCTTGGGGACGATGCACTGCCTCGGGCTCGCCAAGCGCGTCGGCGCCAAGGTGCTGCAGGCCTCGACGAGCGAGATTTATGGGGATCCCTCGGTGCATCCGCAGCCCGAGTCGTACTGGGGCAATGTCAACACGATCGGGCCGCGCTCGTGCTACGACGAGGGGAAGCGCGCCGCCGAGACGATCATGTTCGACTACCTGCGGCAGCACAAGATCCGCATCAAGGTCGTGCGGATCTTCAATACCTACGGGCCGCGCATGCATCCCTACGACGGGCGCGTGGTGAGCAACTTCATCCGGCAGGCGGTGGCGGGGGAGACGCTGACCATCTACGGAGATGGGGAGCAGTCACGCTCGTTCTGCTATGTCGATGAACTCGTCGATGGGCTCATCAAGGTGATGGCGACGGCTGACGAGTTCACGGGGCCGATCAATCTCGGCAATCCCGTTGAGTTCACGATCCGCCAACTTGCCGAACACGTCGTCAAGATCGTCGGTGGCGATGCGCGCATCGAGGTCGCGCGACCCTTGCCGCAAGATGATCCCAAGCAACGCTGCCCCGACATCACGCTCGCGAAGAAGATGATCGGCTGGGCGCCGACGATGAGTCTCGAAGAGGGATTGAAGCGCACCATCGCCTGGTTCCGCACCATCGACCTCACCCAGTATCACGCCCCGACGCCGAATTACTGAGGGGCTGCGCAAGCGCGCGAGTTGCAGATAGCCGGACGAAAAGGTTTCAAACAGCCGGTGTCCAACATTGCAATCAGCCGACCATCGGATCATCGGTGGCTGCCATGGCTGGCTTCGCGCCTCTCAGAGCC